>JAAYUY010000012.1 GCA_012517435.1 Sphingobacteriales bacterium
ACTGTCTGGAGTTTTAACAGGATTTCTTCTCTGAAAGTATCCATGTTAATTGATGATAAGGTCTCTTAAGCTGCGTTTCGGGACATGATGTACCTGATTTTGATCTCTCCAGTAAGCCGTATTACCGTCTTCTCCCGGTTCATCAATCACAATGATTTCTTTTGGTTTTCCCAGTGCAATGGTGAAAACAATATCAAGATGATCAGGGAGTTGAAGAATTTCTTTAAGCCTCGGTTTGTTGAGGGCAGCGATCACACAACCACCCAACCCTTTTTCAACTGCTCCCAGCAAAATACTTTGGGCAGAAAAGCCCTGGTCGTGCCAGGTATTCGGGCTGATGGAGGTATCGTGCAACATGGTGATATAGGCTGCAGGCCTTTCTCCGGGTTCAGGACCTTTCCAGTCTTTGAGCAGTCCTGCCCAGGCGGTGCAGGGAAAAATCTGTTCACAAATTTCAGGTGTACAGGCAAGATGGTATTTGAAATGCTGAAGATTTTTGGCTGACGGAGAAAGCCTTGCCAAATCAACCAGCTCTTCCAGTGTTTTTCTGTCGATTTTTACTTCTTCGTAAAATCGCCTGTAACTTCTGTTTTTAAGAACGAGTTCCCTGATTCCCATTTTTTGATAATTGATGGATGATTGAAGTAAGCATTTTTATCCCGGGTTCAATTATTTCATCCGGAAAATCATAATCCGGTGTATGCAGTTCCGGGTGATGGATACCACTGCCGATGCAAAACATGGCTCCTTTAAACCTGCTGGTAAAGTGGCTGAAGTCTTCTGACCATAAATTGGCTTTCCTCAACTGAATATATTCGAATCCATTAATGGTTGCAGCATTGCGGATAACCTGAACACATTCACTGTCGTTAACCACAGGTAAAAATTCATCATGCCAGGAATAATTGATTTCAATGCCATGACGCTCATACAGTTCATCAATGATCTTCTCCATGGTTTTTTTAAGCATCTCAAAATCGTCAGTTCTGAATGCCCTGACCACGACATATAAAATGGCATCTTCCGGAAGAATTCCGAAACCGGGAACACCTCCATGAATATGGGTAACAGTGATTCTGCTGAAATCTTTTGTAATTTCCTTGTTGTTCAGTTCTTCAAACTCGTTGATAATATAGGAAGCAATATGTACAGGATTAAACCCTTCTTTATCGGAAGCAGCATGAGCGCTTTTACCTTTACAATGTATTTTTAATCCGGCAGATGCTATGCTGAATAATCCTTCTTTACAGATAATGCTTTTGGAAGGAAAACCCGGCAGATTGTGAAATGAAATGACATAATCGGGTGTCAGCGGTGGAAAAGCAAGGTCGTTGAGTACCTCAATGGCACCTCTGCCATCTTCTTCTGAGGGTTGAAACAAGAGGATGACCCGACCGTAATCCGGCCTGTTTTCGGCTAAATACCGGCCTAAACCGCAAAGAATAGCCATGTGTCCGTCATGTCCGCACTGATGTGCAACATTTTCATTTGCCGACCGATAAATATTTTCATTTTTTTCGGCAATGAGCAGCGCATCCATTTCCGCCCGGACCATAATTTTCGGGCCTCTTGTTTTGCCTTTGTAAATGAAGGCTAATCCGTTTCCGGCAATATGTGTTATGACCTCGTCTGCCCTGTGTTTTTTCATAAATGAAAGAATGATTTCAGCAGTCTTTCTTTCTTTTCCGGATAATTCAGCCTGTTGATGAAGCTTGTGGCGAAGTTCGGTTAAGGGTTGAAGGCGAATAATCATAAATCATGTAATTACGCTGCAAATTTCGCCTTTAATGACTGAGGTGTATGGATGAGATTATTAACAATCTGAATGTTTATTGTTTAATCCACAAATATTTCCACAAACCGGTACCATCATCAATTTGAATGAGATAGGAGCCTGGGCTCAGATTACCTGTATCAATTTTAAATCTTTTCTCATCAGAGGAATGAGTCATGAGCCATTTTCCTGAAAGGTCATAAAATTTTATTTTGTAAGAGGATGTGGGGCTATTTTCAGGGAAAGAAATCCAAAGCTCCTGTTGCCCCGGATTAGGATAAACAGATGGCTTCAGATAGCTGATTTCCTCTATGCCGGTACAGTTTTTAAAGGTAATCAGAATGCTATCTGTTGTCTCACAACCGTGATGGGTAACCCTTACCCAAACCACTTTTGTCCCGATTCCGGTACCTGATGAATCGACAAGGATAACCGGATCGATAGAATCATTCGACCATAAATAACTGTCGAAGCCAAATCCTGCATTTAATAAAATTCGTTTTCCGGCACAAATAACCGTATCGTTTCCAAGATTAACGACAGGGTTGGGTTTTATCACCACGCTATCAGAAAAGCTATCCCTGCAATTGTTTTCGGATGAAACCGTTAGCCGGATGATATAACTCCCTGCTTTTGAATAGGTGTAAACAGGCTCAAATAGCTGTGATTGCCCGTTATCACCGAAATCCCAGTAATAATGAAGTGTTCCGCTGTCGATGACAGATTTATTCAGGAATGTAACCTGATGAGGATAAAGGCAGAATTGATGTCCTGACATTTCAAATTTTGCCTGTGGAGAAGGAAACACTTCAATGTATCGGAGTGCGGTATCAATACACCCTTTGGTGGTGATGGCAGTTAAAACTACCGCATATTTTCCTGTTTTGCTATAACTGTATCCTGCATCTCTGAGGAAGCTGTACTGACTATCTCCAAAATCCCATTTAAATGTCATGGAATCAAGCAAGGAAAAGCTTTTATTGGTGAAAAGAAATTTATTGTCTTTCAGGCATTGTTCGGGTTTATCAATGCTGAAATCAGCTTCAGGTGAAACGGCAGCGCTGACTTTTATGGTATCGATCGATTTGTTGCCGCATATATCTTCAACTGTAAGTCGGTAAGTCCCTGTTTTATAAATAGTTATTGTGTCGTATGAGGAAATATTCTGGTTGGAAGGTAATACAGTCCAATGATAACTGGCCGACAGGTCATCACCTCCATCCAGGAACAAAGTATTGCCACTGCATAGTGAAGTATCATCCGGTAATTTAGCCTGAATTTTATCCCTGACCAGAGCCCTGACTGCTGCGGGTAGAGTCGAACAATATGAGCCGGTTGAATAAAAAACATTGCCATTCCAGACAGCAGGAGTTGCATACTGAGCTTCAAAGAGGTAATCCAATGCTATCCCATTTGTAATACTGAAATCTGCTCCGTTTACGGTACCGGAGCCGGGTGTAAAATTAACAAAACTCACCTGGTATGTGGTAATATAAATGGAATAGGTATCTTCATGCCCGATATAAATGGGGGTGGAGAGTGGGATCCGTGTCGGTTTGCCAAAACCTGATGCCTGAACCGTGATGGAATCATGCCTTGTCCACGACAGACTGTCGTTCTGATATCCGCTTGAGCTGCCGTTTTTTGTGTAAATGAGAAATGTATAGGTGTTTTTGTACTGTGTATGTACTTCGAAGCTGTCTATCCAGATACTTTTTGTGTTTGTTATCACGTCAAACATATTTCCGTTTGTCAGGTTTGAAAGGGATGTGGTAAATGGAATTTTCAGACTGTCGGGTTTCATTTTACTTCCTGCCACAACATAATAGGTCATGCTCTTTTCCAATAAAGGTGTTTTAAACAGGGAATCAAAACCGATGACTTTTCCAACATTCTGATTTTCATACCAGTAATAGTATCTTGCATTCGGAGAATATGCCTTTAGCTGTGCGGAATATCCCGGACATACTGTGTCTTCCGTAATCTGAAGTTGTCCGGGTGTAGGAAGCAGGTTCAGATGGGTGGTAACAATGATATTATTACTGCTGTCTTCATCAGCTTTTCCATTTGGCCATCCGGCTTTTACTTCTATCGAATAATTTGAGTCTGCACTGAAATGA
>JAAYUY010000013.1 GCA_012517435.1 Sphingobacteriales bacterium
ACCTGTGGCGAATGCCATAATCCCGCTACCGTTACAGAAAAAGCCACTCAGTTTGAGCTTTCAAAGCATTATTATGGTGAAGCCGCATTCGAAGAAGCAGGAAATGCAACCTGTGCACCATGCCATGAATCTGAAGGATTCAAGTATGTCATTAAAAACAACATTCCTGCAACTTTTGCATTAAACACCACCACCAACAAGTATTCAAACAGTTATGTAGCCACCTCTTCAACGGCTTATGGCGATATTACCTGTAATACCTGCCATAGCTCACTCCACACTACTTATGGCACCGCAGACTGGGCATTTACCACTACAGCCGCTGTTCCTATGACCATGTGGGCAGGAGCTAAAACCATTAACCTGCCTGCAGATAATGGAAAAAGTAACCTCTGTGTCAGGTGTCATCAACCTCGCCCGATGACAACCAGTTCAACACTTTCTGACGGAAATGTTGTTGACTATGCCGACCTCGTTGCAAATCCAACAAAAGTTTATTACGACTCAGCAGTAGGCAATGCTGCTCCAAATAAACACCTTCCTTCTTACAGATTCCATGTTCATTATGGTGTAGTTGGCGCTGTTTGTGCCGGTATGGGTGGAATTGAATTTGCCGGAGCTGAAACTTATACTAATTCATATCATACCAACAATGCTTCCTGTACCGATTGCCACATGGCAGCTATGTCGGGACGTGCCGGAGGACATACTTTTGTCGCAAAAGGTAACTTCAATGGCTGCAATACCACCGATTGCCATGGTGCCGGAACTGTTTCTTCTTCAAATGCAACCTACTGGACTACACCAAGGTCTAATATTACTACTTTGCTGAATCAACTGGCATCAAAAATTAATGATATTGGCGGTGGTCACAACATTTTGCACTCTGAATCAGATCCTGAACTTAACCTCTGGGCTGGTGCTACTACCGGCAATTTTGACGGATATCTCGACATCTATGATGCTTCAGCCAACCCGAATGGTTACTGGAGAAATCCCGGTAATACCAGCGCAACCAACATGGCCAAACCAAAATTCCCTTCATTGACCAATGCTCAGGTGGGTGCTATCATCAACTTCCAGTTCGCTTTAAGGGAATACAGCAAGGGTATTCACAACTACAAATACATTCATGCTTTACTGGTCAATACCATAGCTATGTTATAAAACCATACTGAAATTTAACTTGCAAAGGCTGTCTCTCGGGGCAGCCTTTTGTTTTTAATATAGAGGGGTTGATTTCAATATCCTATCTCGGAGCAAGAAAGTGAATAACCCTGATCAATGGGGTTTTAATTACCCAAACTACTGTTAAAAAATCATTCATGACAGGGATTTTTATTTTCAGTCAGAATTAACCTGAGCGAAGAGTCTTTGGTGATATAAGCCCATGCCCAGTTGATGAAAATAATGAGTTTATTCCGGACACTTAAAATCAGCATCAGATGAAGAAACATCCATATTATCCACGCCAAAAAGCCTTTGAACCTTAGAAAAGGAAGATCCACAACGGCTTTCTTTTCTCCAATGGTTGCCATCGAGCCAAGGTCGTGGTATTCATATTCTGTCGTTTTTTTACCACGCATCATGCGGCTCAGGTTTTTGGCTAAATTTTTCCCCTGATTAATAGCCACATTTGCTACCTGTGGGTGCCCCCGCGGATATTTGGGTGTTTCCATGTAAGCGATGTCGCCTATGGCAAAAATGTTTTCCGTTCCTTCTACCTTATTTATTCTGTCCACTTTGATACGATTTCCGGGAGCGGCACATGTTGCCGGTAAGCCTTCCATATAATTACCTGTAACACCGGCTGCCCAGATGACAGTTTTGGTGTTTATTTTTTCTCCATTACTCAGAATAAGTGTTTGTCCGTCATATCCTGTAACAAATCTTTCTGTCAGCAGATTTACTCCCATCCTGTTCAGATATTTTCGGGAAGCTGCTTTTGCATGATCACTCATGTTGTTCAGGGTGTTTTTGCTCCCTTCAACCAGATAAATTTCAAAGTTTGAAAAATTAATTTTAGGATAATCTTTGGGTAAAACATTCTTTTTGATTTCTGCAAATGCACCAGCCAGTTCAACACCGGTAGCTCCTGCCCCCACAATAACCAGATTTTGATAAGCCTCCCTTTCTTCTTCATTTAACGACAATATTTTTTCAAAGACTTTCAGAATATGGTTCCGGATGGAAATAGCATCGTAGGTGGATTTCAGCGTCAGGGCATGTTTACAGATTTCAGGATGGCCAAAAAAGTTTGTTCTACATCCCGTTGCGATGACCAGATAATCGTAATTGAAATTTCCGATAGTTGTTGTGATTTGATTTTTTTCAGGTAAGATTCTCTGAACTTCAGCCAACCTGATCTGAATATGTTTTTTATGTCTGAAGATATGTCTGAATGGAAAAGAAATATTTGCCGGTTCGATCTGCGAAGTGGCTACCTGATAAAACAAAGGCTGAAACTGATGATGATTAAGTTTATCAATCAGTAAAATATCAAACAGTTTTTCGTCAAGTTTTCGTACGAGCTGCAGGCCGGCAAATCCACCACCAATTACCACCACTTTTTTCCTGTCAGTCATGACTGTTTTAAAAAATTCGAAATTTATAAACCTACATCATCAGATGTTGAATAAACAAAGTTAACTTTTTTCCTGAGGTGGCCTGGCATTCTTTGATTATCTGACAAAAGACTGTTTTACAACATGTTGAACAGGTTATTGTTCAAAATCTCAATTTTCAGGCTTTTTGGCAATCCAACCAATGAAGATTTAAAATTTTCAGATTTATGTCTGCTATCAGGATTATATTCTATTACTTTGCTCTTTTAAAAAACCTCAATTTTTTCGTTAATATAACATTTAAAATATATGGTCAAGAAGACAAGAGTAATAGAGCTGGCAGATGTGGTTATCAAGTTTGCAGGAGACTCCGGAGACGGAATGCAGCTGACAGGAACACAGTTTTCAGAGACATCTGCCCTGCTTGGAAATGATGTGGCCACCTTCCCCGATTATCCTTCTGAAATCAGGGCTCCTCAGGGAACTGTGGCTGGTGTTTCTGGTTTTACGGTTCATATCGGACATAAAGAAATATATACCAGTGGTGATTTGGCCGATGTTTTGGTAGCCATGAATCCGGCTGCCCTCAAGGTTAATATGAAATGGATTAAAAGAGGAGCTACCATAATTTTAGATTCTGATAATTTTAATGAAAAAAATTATGAAAGGGCAGGTTACACTGAAAGCCCTTTTAATGACAACAGCCTTGTCGGATACAATGTGGTGAAAGCTCCCATCACTACTTTGACACAAAAAGCACTGGAGGGGATGGGGCTGGATAATAAAACCGTTGTGAGGTCGAAGAATATGTTTGCCCTTGGCATGCTTTACTGGTTGTTTAACAAAGAGTTGACTCCGTCAGAAAAATATTTTGAAAAGAAGTTTAAAAGCAAACCGGTACTGATAGAAGCCAATAAAAAGGTTTTACGTGCCGGATACAATTTTGCCTTCACCTTACAGGAAATGGATGTCATTTACAAAGTTCCTCCTTTACAGGATGCACCGAAAGGAAAATACAGGAATATCACCGGTAATGTTGCTACTGCATGGGGGCTTATTGCTGCTTCACAAAAGTCGGGGCTTCCGCTCTTTTTAGGTTCCTATCCCATTACTCCGGCATCCGAAATATTGCATGAACTGAGTAACAGACTGGATTTTGGCGTAAAAGCATTTCAGGCAGAAGATGAAATTGCAGGGATATGTTCGGCTATAGGGGCAAGTTTTGCAGGTAATCTGGCAGTAACCACCACCTCAGGCCCGGGCTTGTCGCTTAAATCGGAAGCCATTGGCCTGGCAGTGATGACAGAGTTGCCCATTGTAATTGTTGATGTACAACGTGGAGGCCCTTCTACCGGATTACCAACCAAAACCGAACAATCTGATCTGATGCAGGCTTTGTATGGCAGAAACGGAGAAGCTCCCTGTATTGTTATAGCCGCCTCTTCATCTTCCGATTGCTTTTATTATGCCTATATGGCTGCCAAAATGGCTCTTGAACACATGACCCCCGTCATTTTGTTAACCGATGGTTATCTGGGAAATGGCTCTGAACCTTTAAAAATTCCAAAACTCAGCGAATTGCCCGATATTAAAACCATGTTGGTACCGGAAGGGACAAAAGAATATTATCCCTACAAACGTGATCCTGAAACGCTTGCACGCTATTGGGCTGTACCTGGAATGCCGGGTTTGCGTCATAGAGTGGGAGGCCTCGAAAAACTGGATGTTATCGGTACCGTTTCTCACGATCCGCTCAATCATCAGAAAATGACAGAATTAAGACAGGAAAAGGTTTTAAGGGCTGTTAAAGATGTTCCGCCCCTGAAAGTTCACGGGGCACAGGAAGGTGACCTTCTTGTTGTTGGCTGGGGAGGTACCTATGGCTCCCTGCTCACTGCTGTCCTCGAACTGCATCAGGAAGGTAAGAAAATAGGACTTGCACACTTCAATTATATCTATCCCATGCCAACGAATGTGGAAGAAATTTTCAGCCGGTTTAAGAAAATCATTGTCTGTGAGCTGAATATGGGGCAGTTTGCCAATTTCCTTCGTATGCAACATCAGAAATTTCAGTATCACCAGTTTAATAAAGTTCAGGGACTTCCTTTTATGGTCTTCGAGCTGAAGGAAAAATTTGTTAAAATGCTTGAATCTTAATCATTATGG
>JAAYUY010000014.1 GCA_012517435.1 Sphingobacteriales bacterium
CAAGTTTGGTATCCGGATCTTTCCACCATTTTTCCCAGTCACCGGTAAACTCGCGGGTAGCTGAAATATAACCTATCGGAGCATCGAACCAGACGTACAGCACTTTGCCTTCGGCATGGCTGAGGGGAACAGGAACACCCCAGTCGAGATCGCGTGTAACGGCACGTGGTTTAAGACCCTCATTGATCCACGAGGCACATTGACCGTAAACATTGGTCTTCCAGATGTCTTTTTTGCCTTCGAGTATCCACTTTTTCAGCCAGTCTTCGTACTGATTGAGTGGCAGATACCAGTGTTTTGTCTTTTTCAGTACCGGTTTTGATCCGCTTAATACACTTTTCGGGTTGATAAGCTCGGTCGGACTGAGGGAGGTGCCGCATTTTTCACACTGATCGCCATAAGCTTCCTGATATCCGCATTTCGGGCAGGTACCTGTAATATAGCGGTCGGCCAGATACATTCCGGCTTCTTCATCATAAAGTTGTTCGATGGTATCTTCAGTAAAAACGTTTTTTTCATGAAGTTTTCTGAAAAAAGCCTGTGCGGTTTCGTGGTGGAGCGGCATGGATGTACGGCTGTAGATGTCAAAAGAAATTCCAAAATCGAGAAATGATTTTTTGATCATTTCATGGTATTTGTCGACTATCTGTTGCGGGCTGACCCCTTCCTGACGGGCTTTGATGGTGATGGGAACCCCATGCTCATCTGATCCGCCAATAAATATAACCTCTTTCCCATTCATTCTCAGGTATCTGACATAAATATCAGCGGGAACATAAACGCCTGCCAGATGTCCGATATGTACCGGCCCGTTGGCATAGGGAAGGGCTGTGGTTACTGTGTATCTTTTCGGATAAACCATCTTTGTTAATTAAAAAACTTACATTTGTTTGCCTTGCAAAATTAAGAAAATAATCAGATTTACCGATTTTTATGATACGTCCGCCTGTTTTAAAAGAAAATGATGCTATCGGAATAGTTTCACCTTCAGGGAAAATTTTGCCTGAACTTGTGCTGAATGCTGCTGATGTATTATCAAAATATGGATTTTGCGTTGAAACAGGCAAATATGTTTTTAATACTCATCATCAATTTGCCGGTACTGACGGGGAAAGACTCGAAGATTTTCAAAGAATGCTTGACGATCCTGAGATTAAGGCAATCTTGTGCAGCCGTGGAGGCTATGGAGCGATCCGGATTATTGAAAATCTCGATTTTACTTCATTTTGTAAAAAACCAAAGTGGATAATTGGATTCAGTGACATTACAATTTTCCATGCCCATCTGAATAACCGGCTGAATACGATGAGTATTCATGGCCCGATGACCAGAATGATTGCAGAACAACCTGATAATGAGTCGGTCAGGTTTTTAATGGCTATGTTAAAGGGAGAAAAATTAAACTATTCAATTCCGGTTCATCCATTCAACCACAAAGGTGAAGTTATTGGAAAACTGACAGGTGGAAATCTGGCCATCTTAACCAGCCTCATCGGAACTCCCTGTGACTTCAATCCGGATGGAAAAATTTTGTTTATCGAGGATATTGGCGAATATCTTTATCGCATCGACCGGATGATGTGGCAGTTAAAACTGTCCGGTAAGCTGAAAGGATTAAAAGGCCTTATTGTGGGACAATTCACCGATATGAAAGACAACAATATTCCATTTGGACAGACAGCTTATGAAATTATTGCCTCTCATCTGAAAGACCTTGATATTCCTGTTGTTTTTGGTTTTCCTGCGGGTCATGAGGAAGTCAACTGGAGTTTGACATCAGGAGCAAATTACCGTCTGCAGGTGGACAGCGAAAAGGTACAACTGGAGGAAATTCAGGATACAGATATTTAACCTGAATTTTATAATTATAAAAATCAGTAATTTTGAACAACAAAAATAAAGTCTTTTGTTCATCAGGTTAAAGACATATTTTCTGATTCTTTTTTTTACGCTGCTTTATCATTTTATTTTTTCACAGGATGTTCATTACAAACATTTTTCGATAGAGAGCGGACTTCCGTCTTCCAGTATATATGATCTGTACGAAGACAAATTCGGCTTCCTTTGGTTTGCCACCGAAACAGGTTTATGCAAATTTGACGGAATCAAATTTGAAAATTTTACCATTTCAGATGGAATACCGCAGCTTCCTTTTGTACGGATTACGCAAACTGCTCAGGAAGACCTTGTGTTTATTTCCCGAAATGGATTAATCTATCTTTATAATTTTCAGCGCTATATCTTGCATCCTCAAAGTTTTCAGCTGAGCAAAATGCTTGAAAATGAAATCATTGATAATCTTGTCTGCGGAGAAAATAACATTTTTTATGCTTCAACTTCAAAAGGAAATGTTTTTAAAATAGAAAAGGACAGGATTATTCAGATAAATCGTGCTCCTGCTTCATCAAACCTGCTTTTTTTCATGCTGAAAGGCCGGCAATATTTGTGGGGCAAACTGAACGAGAGGAATACCCACTTAAAGGAAGAGCTGAATATTATTCATCAGGGGGATTCATTTATCTTTAAACTTCCATTCAGGATTGATGAACTGAATCACAAAAATTTACAGTTAATCAGCCTGAAGCGATCCGAGTTGATGATTTCAATAGAAAACAGATTTTATCATATTGGTAGCTACAGAAATTATGTGCATTTTTTTAGAAATCCGTTGAATGGTATTTTATACGACAAATCAGGAAATGTCTGGATTTCAGAGGCGAACAATGGATGTTATTTTTATCAGGATGGAAAATTACAGGAATACCCCGAACATTTTTTGAAAGGGAAAAACATTCTTAAAATTTTTCAGGATCATGAAAACAGTTACTGGATAATTGTTGAAAATGAAGGAATTTATTATATACCTTCCATTTCTTTCAGAATATATCCAAATGTGCCATACAATATCGTTTTCATTGATACTTTTAAAAATAACCTGTTTTTTACGACTTATGACAACAAGATATACATGGCCGACAAATCCGGCAATAAGATTGGTAAAATCAGGGAGGTTATTTTACCAAATGACGGCAATAATGACCTGTTTGAAGATTTTCTTTGCTTTTCTGACGGTACTTTCTGGATTCTTCGTTCAAAAATCATAGCCCATCTGGCAAATAAATCGGAGAAGCTGGTGGATTTGATCGCCACTCAGTACAAAATCGATGGCAGCTTCCCTGACGGTAAACTGCGGGCAGTTATTTTGCGAAAGGTCAGGTTTAAAGATTCTCAAATCAGATATTTTTATCCAAAGGGAACTTTCAGAAGTAAACCATTCTCGCTTTTTGAAGATGAGGATAGATTTCTCTGGCTACATACCCTTGGTGGCCTGAACAGTGAAAAAGGTTTTGATATCCGTTATTTTGAAATTGAAAACAAGGATTTTAAAATTGAAACCACGGATTTTGAATTTGCCAATGGTATTAACTGGATTGGAACACGTTATGAAGGCCTGAAAATGATAATGAACACAGGGACAATATTAACTTTTGGAAAAAATTCCACGCTGAACAGCAATTTTATCCGCGATGTGTATATTGACCATGATACCGTTGTATGGCTTGGGACCAACATGGGCATCGACAAAGTTAACCTGACAACTTTACGTGATGTTTATTTTATCATGAATTCCATCAAAAAAGTGGATGGAGTACCCTATCACGAAATCAATGAAATGCTGAGAGACGGAAAAATAATGTGGGCAGGTACCTCGCAGGGTTTGATGTCTTTTTTACCTGAAAGAAAACCTGATTTGATTTATTTTCCGCCTGTCAGGTTTAAGACGATACAAGTCAATGACAGAGATACGATTTTTAGAAACAGTTACGAACTTGAGCATACTCAGAATACCCTGACAATTGATTTTGAATCGGTTACATTCAAAGAAAAGAATATTCTTTTCCGTTACAGGCTGAGAGGTCTGGAAAAAAAATGGACGATAACACGCAACAATTCCATTCGCTTTCCAAAACTCCGCCCCGGGGATTATGTCTTTGAAGTGATGGCATTTTACTCGGGAAACAAATGGCCGGTTAAGGCCCTGAAAATTTCTTTCAGCATTGAAAAACCATTTTATCAGAAATTTTGGTTTAACGGATTGGTCTTGTTTTCTGTCCTGATGATCATTGTACTAATTATCTTCTTGATTGTCAGAAATATACGAAAAACTGAGGAAAGACAGAAAAACCTCCTGATGGCAGAAATAAGTGCTTTACGTTCGCAGATGAATCCGCATTTTTTGTTTAATTCGCTCAATATTCTTCAGGACTTTATTTTAGATGGAAATTTCAGGGATTCCTTGTTTTGTTTAAACGATTTGTCACGGCTGCTCAGAATGATACTCGAGGCAAGCCGCTTTCACCTGATTTTACTGAGCAAAGAGCTGGAAATCATTGAACTGTTTATACAACTTATCCGATTGAGATTTTTAAACGATTTTCAGAGTGAGATAAAATTTGATGGGATTGTACCTCAGTCGGATATTGTGCTACCACCCATGATTATTCAACCTTTTATCGAAAATGCTGTATTTCATGGCTTAAAACTTAAGGAAGGAGATAAAAAACTGCTGATATGTTTTTCAAAAATTAATGACAGGCAAATGATGGTAACCATTGAAGACAACGGAATTGGCAGGGAAAAATCTCAGGAACTTAAAAAAATAAACGGACAAACGCACAGGTCGGTAGGAACCTATAATATTTTCGACAGAATTAAACTGATTAATCAGCTTCAGGAAGAGAAAATTAAATGTGAGATCATTGATTTACATGATGAAAATGGTCAGCCGGCAGGAACAAAGGTTGAATTAATTTTACCCATTTTAATCAAAAAACATGACACAAGATTACAATAAACGGATAAGGACAGTAATCATTGATGATGAGGATCATTGCATTTCTACCCTGTTGAAAATGCTCGACATGTTCTGTCCTGAAATTGAAGTTTTAGGAACCGCAGGAAGTGTGGAAGATGCCATCAAACTCATCAACCGGTCAAAACCTGAGCTTGTATTTCTCGACATCAACCTTGTCAACGGAGATGGATTTACAGTGCTGGAACTGGTTGAAAAACGTGATTTTGGTGTTATTTTTACCACAGCTTTCGATTATTTTGCCATCAGGGCAATTGAATTTTCAGCCTTGGGTTATTTGCTGAAACCTGTTAATTTTAAGGAGCTTGTCAACGCTGTCAATAGATACAAGGAATTCAGGCTTACCATGGAAAAATATGAATTTTTCAAGCAAAATCTTGGAAAAAACCTTGAGCGCATCGTCCTTCCCCGTATTGACGGTTATGATGTGGTTCCGGTAGATGAAATTGTCTTTTGTGAGGGAGTCGATAAATATACTGTCATCAGAATGAAAGACAAAAAGGAAATAACAGTTTCAAAAATGCTGAATGAGGTGGAAGAAGCACTGGAAGGACTTTCATTTTTCAGGATCAGCAATAATGTTCTTATCAATCTGACTTACGTTAAATCTTATGACAGGTCGCGAACGCCTACCATCAGGCTTGAAGGTAATTTTACTTTTGAAGTGGCTTCGAGAAGGAAAAAGGATTTTTTTGAGTCTTTGAAGAAAATAATTCGCTCAGTTTGAAGATTACCTGTTGATAATCAATCGCTTTGAAACAATTCCATTGGCCGTTTCCAAGCTCATATAATAAATACCGGATGGATATTTCCGGCAATCAATTTCCATGTGGTATGTCCCCGGCTCAAATCTTTTTTCAGCATACACTTTGAGGATTTTTCCGGTAGAATTTGAAAGGCTGATTTTCAGCAGACTTTCTTCATCAAGTGTAAAATGTAGTTTGCTAAGGGTGGCAACAGGGTTTGGCGACAGCTCACAATTTTTTACAGAAGATCTAAGTGTTTGAATTTCTTTAATGTAGGATGGATTTTCCTGTATTTCTGTAATGGCGATATACACATCAAGGTCACCATTTCCCTTTCTTCCGTCACTCCAGACAGGGATGCAATAGCCGTTTGTGGAAAGTAACTGGTTGTATTCGCCAATCCCAAACTGATTGTTTTTATACCCAATGGTTTGAAAATCTGTAAATACGGAAGATACATTGTAGTTTTTCGTAAACGTTTCTCCGCCATCAAAAGAATGGGCGACATAATACTGTACGATTTCATTTGAAGAAGCAAAGGTGGAATGGCGTCCGTCATACCATGAAAGGCTGACTACCCCTTGCGGATTGATGCTTAAGGAAGAATAGAACTGTTCGCTCAGGTGTTGTTTATCATCGTCATTGATGATAACCGGTGTTGTCCATGTTGTACCCGTATCGCTTGACCATGTGAGGTAAATATCACTGCCTGTCCCATGATCACTGCTGATACCCGATGCAGTGAAAGAAAGATAAAGCCTTCCTGAATAAGGGGAATTACTTTGGTCAACGGCAAGGGCAGGAGCCGGATAAATGCGGTTGCTTTTAATGCCTGTTATGGATGAAACTTTCTGAATATCTGTTACTTTTTGAGGTACAGAAAAGGTTTCTCCTCCATCTTTTGATATGGAATGAAAAAGGGAATAGACAGACTTATCGTAAGAGCCATAAAAAGTAACATGAACATATCCAAAATTGTCAACCACTATCTGTGAAAACTGTACTTCTGCAAAAGAGCCGGTACTTACCTCGACAGGTGCCGGGATAAAATTCAGGCTATCGGCTGGTTTTCGACTGACCACTATCCGCATCTGCTGATTGGTCATGTCGGCTTTCAGATAGGCAACATAAAGGGTGTTCCTAAAAACGGAATTACTGACATCCGCTGCCATCCACTGTTTGTCGGCAATGATGGGGATGGTGTAAAGAGAAGACCCTGATGAAGAAATGATGGTATAGGGAGTGTTTGTTTTCCATGTTTCCCCACCGTCTTCCGAGTATGCCCATAGCAATGCCCATGAGTAAGAATTAGATCCCTCACTGTAAAGATGTATCCATGAAAAATAGAGTTTTCCGTCTGCATCGAAGGCAAAAACAGGGTCTCCGCCACCTAAAACGGTCCCGGCAACAAATGGAGGCGAGGCTTTCCATGAACTCTGAAGCCATGTTTTGCCAAAATCTTTGGTATAATAGATCGGGAGGGTAAACCCACCTACACTGAGCAGGCGGATAGGAGCAAGTACCCAGTTATTGGAATCAGTTGGATTTATGACAGCATGAATTTCACTTTCAGCAAGGGAGGTGTTGCTTACCTGTTTTTCATTGCCAAGCGAACGGCTGAATTTTGAGGAGGATATAAGCTTATCTTCTTCATTCAGAATATTTTGCAGGCCTGCTTCTGCTTTAAGTTTTTCATTAATGATTTCCTTATATTGCTGAAAAAAATCATTTGCCTGATTTTGTGCCATCACACCGGAACAGCTGATCAGCCAGAAAAACCAGAATATGATGTTGGAATAAATACGCATGTCGATAAATTTAGTGCAAAGTTAGTCAGGAATCTGCGAAATTTGTCCTTTATTATTTTAATGATTGACATGCTTTTATGATAGAAAGTTTCACGGATGAATATTTTATGAAGAAAGCCCTCGAAGAAGCAGCGCTGGCGTATCAGGAGGATGAGGTTCCCATCGGAGCTGTGGTGGTGATGGGAAATACCATCATTGGCAGGGGACATAATCAGATTGAAAGGCTTAATGATGTTACGGCTCATGCTGAAATACTGGCAATAACAGCTGCTTCGGCTTATCTGGGCTCAAAGTATCTGAAAGAATGCAAAATTTACGTAACCCTTGAACCTTGTGTGATGTGTGCTTATGCCATTCAATCGGCTCAACTCCCGGAGATGATATTTGCAGCAGATGACCCCAAAGAAGGGTACCGTCAATTCATCCCCTCCGTAGTCCATGCTCAGATGCTTGTAAAATCAGGTATTTTGGCTGAAAAAAGCTCCGGGCTGATTCTGGAATTTTTTAACAACAAAAGACAGAGAAAATGAAAGATTTTGAGAAAATAAAAACGTTGCTGGCAGGGAAAATAAATATTCTCATCACCACTCATGTCAGGCCGGATGCCGATGCCATCGGTTCTTCCCTTGCATTGTTCCATTTTCTGACTAAATCAGGCTTCCATGCTTCCCTTGTATTGCCAAATGCTCCGGCAGAATATTATCAATGGTTCCCCGGTATTGACGAAGCCTTCATCTTTGATAAAAATGCAGAAAAAATAAAACAGATTGTTTCTGAATCAGAACTGATAGCGGTAGTTGACTTCAGCCAGCTGAGCCGTAATGGTGAGCTCGGGAAACTGATAGCCTCATCATCAGCACCTAAAATTGTCATCGACCATCATCCTGAACCTGAAATGATTTTTGATGCCTATTGCTGGGATATTTCCTATTGTGCTGCCGCAGAAGCAGTGTTTGAACTGCTTGAGTTTCTCGATGAAAAAATGCTGAAAGACAAGATCATTTCAGAATGTATTTATGCAGCCCTGATAGCCGACAGCGGCTCCTTCAGTTATTCCGGAGTCAGCCCGGGCACACATC
Source organism: Sphingobacteriales bacterium (assembly GCA_012517435.1). Lineage (NCBI taxonomy): Bacteria > Pseudomonadati > Bacteroidota > Sphingobacteriia > Sphingobacteriales > Sphingobacteriales bacterium. The sequence continues at coordinate 8,507 of JAAYUY010000014.1, forward strand.
TGATTGCTGCAAAACTCATGGAAAACGGTATTGACCACAGCCGCCTCGATAAACTTATTTTTAAAAGTTTTACCTCGAAAAGACTGTTTTTCTGGGGCTACTGCCTGTCGGAAAAGCTCACATTGTATTATGACGAGCGGCTTGCCGTCATAGCCGTATCGGCAGAAGAATTCAACCGTTTTCAAACCGATTATACTGATACCGAAAACCTTGTAAATATGCCCATGATGATTGAAAAGGTAAGGGTTTCGGTGCTGATTGTTGAAAGAGGGAAAAAAATCAAGCTTTCTTTTCGCAGCAAAGGCGATATTCCTGTCAATGAAGTGGCAAAAGATTATTTTGAAGGAGGCGGGCATAAAAACGCTGCCGGTGGAGATTCATTGCTAAGTCTTGAAAAGACAGTCGAGCTGGTGGTGGAAAAGGTAAAGGGATTTCTGGAAGGTTTTCACGAAAATTGAGATATAAAAGCAGATGAGCAAAATTTATCAGCTTATCTCAGCACCATTACCGTTCCTTTGAAAAATCTGCGCTGGGTCTGGGTACCTCTCACACTGATATGGAAATAGTATGGTCCGAGTGGAACGACCTTCCCCTCATAAGTGCCATCCCAACTGTTGCGGATGTCGTTGGATTCAAAAAGTTTGTTACCCCATCTGTCGTAAATAACTATTTCATATTCAAGAATGTATAGTCCCTTTATCTCAAATTTGTCATTCAGCCCGTCACCATTTGGAGTGAAAGCATTTGGAACGAAAATATGAAGGGGTGTAGGCAGACAAACTTCATTAGAGGTGGAGGTCTGGCCGTCAGCATTACGCTGGGCAACTACACGGTAGCAATATTCCGACTGATTGAACAGGGTGAGAGAGTCGGCATAGAAAGTGTCGCTTGCAAATACGTCTGATACGTTTTCCCATGCTTTGGATTTATTGTTATATGCCTGAAGTTCATAGCGTTCGATGCCTTGTGACCAGAATTCATAAGGCGTCCAGTATAACACCGGAAAAGTGGCGGTCGTATCGGCCCGCAGGAGCATGGTTTTGCCAATATTGCTGTATTCGCTCGTGTAATTACAGCTGTCAAGCACACTGATCCGGTAGGTATAGGATTTCTGATCCACTGAGACTTTATCGTCTGTGAGGGTGAAATTGTCAGGCGGCAGATTGGAAATTATGCCGAAATTAATATTGTCAGATGATTTTTCGACAATAAATTCTTTTGGCCTTCCGGTGGCAACCGGCAGCCATTCAAGCAGAATTTCTTTATCGTCAACTACTGTTGCTCTGTCGATGATGGTCGGGTCAACGTAGGGATATACGACTACTTTTTTCTCGACTGAATCATAGCAAAGCTGATTGGTGCCTGCAAGCAGCCTGACTGAAAAAGTGCCTGGGGAGGAGAAAATATGAGCAGGATGTTGCTGGGCGGAAGTGTTTCCGTCACGGAAATTCCAGAACCAGCTGGAGACAATTGCCGGACTTCCGACTGTGCTTTTATCGGTGAAATAAACTTCTTCTCCGATACAAGGTGTGGTAAAGCTGAAGTCGGCTTTTGGCATCGGATGGACTTCCATGTTTTTCGAGATGGTGTCGGCACAATTGTAAAACTGTGAAACAGCAATTAACCTGACTGAATAAGTATTGTCTTTATTGTAAGTGTGTGAAGGAGAGGTGTTTGTGGAGGTATTGCCATCACCGAAGCTCCATGAATAATTCATTGTACCGTTGGCCACAGCAGAGGTATTGGTAAAGTCGAACTGATTGCCGGTAAGGCATTGTGTAGCGTCATTCACGGTGAAATCTGCTTTTGGCATCGGCCTGACAAACACCTGTTTGGTCAGCGAATCAGGACAACCCATCAGGGAAACAGCCACCAGCCTGACAGGATAAGTTCCATGGTTGGTATAAACATGAGTGGGGTCATTTTGCCCGCTAGCAGAAGAATCTCCGAAATCCCATGTATAATTAACAGAACCATAAGGAATGCTTGACTGATTGGTGAACACAAATTTATTCCCTCTCAGACATTGGGAAGAGTCGTTCACCAGCCATCTGGCAGCAGGCATGGGAAAGACAATAGCCGAATGAAAAGCAGTATCTCTGCAATTATTGTTCGATACGGCTATCATGCGGATCGTAAAGGTGTCGAAAGTGGAATAAATGTGTGTCGGAGAAGGGAGTGATGAATTTTGCCCGTCACCGAATTGCCAGTTCCAGGTGAGCGTTCCGTAAGGTATTGACGAAAGCTGGGAAAACACAAAATTGTTACCCCTCAGGCATTGTGTGCTGTCATTGATGGAGAATTCGGCTAACGGCATGGGGAATACTTCGAGTGGATGAGCAACCGAATCCTGACAACCCAGGTCTGATTCCACTATCAGCTTAACTGTATAATTGCCATGGTTCTGATAGGAATGAACGGGATCCGGGAGGACGGAAGTATCCCCGTCATTGAAAGACCAGCGGAAATGAATATTGCCATTTGCAATAGATGAGTTGTTGCTGAAAATGAAGCGATTATCAAGAAGGCATTGTTTGTCATTGGCAATAGTAAATGAAGCAGCAGGGGACGGGAAAATATAAACAAAGTGCGAGACAGTGTCTTTACAGCCGAGGTTGGAGGTGGCAATCAGCCTGACCAGAAAGGTATCGTGTGTGGAATAACTGTGAGAAGGATGAGTTAAAGTACTCACGGCACCATCTCCGAAATTCCAGTTGTAATTCATTGTTCCTGAATTAATCAGCGTCTGGTTCGTAAAAGCAAATTGATTTCCGTTGAAGCATTGCTGGCTATCGTTGATGCTGAAAGCCGGAACCGGATTGGGATAGACATAAACTGTTTTTTCGAGGCTGTCGCTGCATCCCAGTCCACTGACTGCAATAAGCCTGACCGTAAAGGTGTCATCGCTCAGATAGCTGTGGGAAGGAGAAACAGAATAGGAACTGTCTCCGTCACCGAAATTCCATGCATAACTCATCTGACCGCTGTTGATAGTTGAGTTGTTGCTGAAAATGAAAGAGTTGTAGTTGAAACACTGTTTGTCGTTGTTGATGGAAAAGGACGGAACAGGTGTCGGGAAAACATAAACTTTTTTATGGATGGTATCTGCACAGTTTAATCCCGAAACGGCTATCATTCTGACAGTAAAGGTATCGTCAGTGGCGTAGCTGTGGGTTGGAGAAGTGAGGACTGAGGAATTGCCGTCTCCAAAGTTCCAGAAATAATTATTGGTTCCGCTGCTGATATAGGTATTATTCGTCAGGACAAAACTATTTCCTTTAAAACACTGAATGCTGTCGTTGATGAAAAAATCGGCTTTTGGCGAGGGGAAGATATAGGCTTTTTTGATGATACTGTCTTTACATCCATGTTGGGAATAAACGATTAGTTTGACTTCGTTGGTGTCTTCCGTAATGTATCTGTAGTCAGGGTTAGGCAGGTTGCTGAAGTTTCCGTCTCCCAAATACCACCAATATTGCAGCTGACCATAAGGGATGGAGGATGAATTAGTAAAGTAGAAATGGTTTTGGTTCAGGCATTGGTTGCTGTCGTTAATGGAGAAAGCAGCTACCGGCATGGGGTGAACGACCACCTGTTGATCAAAAGTATCGCGGCAGTTGAGCCCGCTTGTCGCTATCATTCTGACATTGAAAGTGTCGTAGGTTGAATAGACGTGTGAAGGGTTTTTCAGGGGACTGTTGGTCGCGTCACCGAAAGTCCAGTAGTTACTGAAACTGCCATGTGCAATCCGGGTTGTATCGGTGAAAAGGAAGAGATTGCCCTCCAGACATTGTGCCTGGTTATTGACAGTGAATCCCGCAAGCGGCATCGGGTGGACGAACACTTTTCTGACCAGCGTATCATAACAACCACTATCGCTGAAGCTGATCAGCTGAACGTCAAAAGTATCGTGATAACTGTAGCTGACGATGAAAGAGTCGTTGCTGCCGAAATGTTGTTCTCCTGTGCTCCATTTTCTCGATAAATTGCCCCATGCAATGGTTGAACGGTCAACAAATTCGTAATGATTACCGAGGAGGCACTGAGAGCTGTCGTTGATGCTGAAACGAGCCAGTGGCATCGGGAAAACCTGTACTTTTTTAATCACGCTGTCTTTGCAGCCCCAGTCCGATACCAGTAAAAGCTTAACATCAAAGGTGTCGTGGTTGTTGTAGCTGTGTGAACTATTTGGAGCTGACACGGATGTTCCATCGCCAAAATCCCAGAAACTGGTGAAAGTACCGCTTTTAATAGTACTGACATTTGTAAAATCAAACAAATTGCCACGAAGGCATTGCAGACTGTCGTTGATGTAAAAACGTGCAACCGGTTCCGGATGGACATGGACATAAGTGATTTTGGAAATTGAGTCTTTGCATCCCTTGTCTGAAGTAGCTACCAGTTTAACCACAAAGGTATCAGCATAAGAATAGGAATGAACAGGATTGGTCTGAACCGAGAATGAGGTATCGCCAAAATCCCATAAATAGGTCATGCTTCCCCATGCAATGGTACTGAGGTTGTTAAATCCGAAAGCATTTCCCTCAAAACACTGGGAACTGTCGTAAATGGCATATTTTGCCACAGGCATCGGATGAATGCTGATAGTTTTGGTAACGGAATCACGACATCCTTTTTCTGAGGTGCTGACGAGTTTAACGGTATATGTCCCCGGATTGGCATAGCTGTATTGTGTATCCTGATTGGATGCTCCGGCACCATCTCCGAATGTCCAGCGATAAGTCAGGTCCCCGGCTGTAATGGATGAATAATTCGAGAAATGGGTGATATTATTGGCAAAGCATTGCTCATTGGTGCTTACTCCGAAAGAACTGACAGGCATGTAATAAGTTTGTATGATATGAGCAGAAGTGTCTTTACATCCTACATTGCTGGTAGCTATCAGTCTGACAGAAAAAGTATCAACATAAGAATAGGAGTGAGAAGGAGAGGTTTGAGCGGAATTATTTCCGTCATCAAAATCCCAGAAGAATGATAAATTTCCCCATTTTACCGAAGAAAGATTTGAGAAAGTAAACTGATTCCCGGCAAGGCATTGAGTGCTGTCATTCACAGAATAGGATGAGACAGGCATGGGGTAGATAATACTCGTTCTGCTGAAAGAATCAGAACATCCGAAAGCCGAAGTAACGCTCAGACTGGTGGTCAGGGTGTCATCCGAAGAAAAGCTGTGAGTATTATGCTGAGCGGAAGCAGTAGTGCCATCTCCGTTGTACCACTTATACGATAAAGTACCCCAGTCAATGGTACTTTGATTGGTAAATACAAACTGATTACCTCTCAGACATTGTGTACTGTCGTTAATCGTGAATAAAGCGGCAGGCATCGGATAGACATATACCTGCCGGAATGCTGAATCGGTACAACCCAGATTGCTGGTAGCCAGTAATTTTACAGTAAAGGTGTCGTGGTGGTTGTAACTGTGTGAAGTATTGACTGAATTGTTGTTTTGTCCGTCTCCGAACGACCACTGGTAACTGACATTTCCGCTGTTTATGTTAGTCTGGTTTGTAAATGAAAACACATTGTTTTTCAGGCACTGTGCAGAATCATCGACAGAGAATTCAGCCACGGGATTGGGGAAGACATAGATTGTCTTTGACAGGGAATCTCTGCACCCAAGTCCTGAAACAAGCAGCAGCCTGACGGTAAAGGTATCATCTGAAAGATAAGAATGCGAAGTATGATAGGTCAATGCTGAATCACCATCGCCAAAAGTCCAGTAATTGGCAAAATGGCCTGAATTGATGGTACTGTAGTTGGTAAAACTAAATGAATTTCCGTTAAAACACTGGTTACTGTCGTTAATTGAAAAATCAGGCTCAGGGGAGGGAAATACATAAACTGTTTTGCTGGAAGAATCCATGCATCCCAGATTGGAAACATTAATCAGCCTGACGGTGAAGGTGTCATCATAGGTATATTTTCGGGTAGCGTCTGTTGAGTTGGCTGTAGTTCCGTCTCCGAAATACCATGTATAGGTTTGAGAGCCGGTATGTATGGTTGATTGATTGGTAAAAGTGAAGTTATTTTCATTGAAGCATTGTGCGGTGTCGTTGATACTGAATGAAGATGATGGATTGGGAAATACATATACTGTTTTAGTCAGGCTGTCTTTGCAGTTTTTATCAGAGATGCCGATCAGTTTAACCACAAAAGTATCATCTGTGCTGTAGCTGTGTGAGGGATTTGTGGAAGTATCGGATTTATTATCACCAAACTGCCAGAGGTACTTAAGCGATCCGGAACTGATGGTGGATAAGTTACTGAAATGAAACAAGTTTCCGTTAAAGCATTGTGTACTGTCATCTATAGTGAAAGCAGGAATAGGTGGCGGATTGACCACAATGGTAACCGAGTCAATATTTGAGCAAAGCGGTGCAAACGAAATATCGTCCAGTGCATAATCATTGCCATTGGCCAGGGTGTTCTTATTTACAATAGAAATAGTGGCGGTTGTATTATTTCCTGAGTTCCAGACCACATAAAACTGGCTCCATGTACAACAGGCAGAGCTTGGACTGATCAGATTGCCGATTTGAGTGCCATTGATGTCAAATTTCAGCTCGGCAACATTAGATGAGGTTACGCTTGTAATCCATGTTGAAAAAGCATAATCGGTGTTTTTGGTTACATTAACCGTCTGCGACCAGATTACGGCATTGTTGGAAGTAGAGCCATTAACCACCATCATGTTTCCACTGCCGGAGGTGTGGTCTCCGCAAGATGAAAATGCATAGTGAACAGTGTTGGGATTGTTTCCCACCCAGTATCTTCCTTCCAGCAGCAGGCTGGAGGATGAATAAATATAGGAACTGTTGAATAATGTATCTCCCATGCTGAAATCCCCGTTTTTAATCAATTCATGGGCAGGATTTGTGGCGGTCAGGTAATAAGTAGTGGTGGTCAGCGGAAAGGCTTTCGGATTTGCAATGGTAGAATCGCTGAGTGAGTTTCCCGGATGCCAGCTGTAAATCAGCCCTCCGCTTCCCTGCAACTGTGTGGTATCACGGTAACAAATGGTATCATTTTTCCCTGCATCAACCAGTGGCAATGGATAAACATTCACCTTTGACTGAATGGTGTCGGGACAGCCATATATGTTTTTTCCTTCTATTCTGTATAAAACAGAAGTGTCGGGACTAACGATAAC
>JAAYUY010000015.1 GCA_012517435.1 Sphingobacteriales bacterium
CCCGATTTTAATGGCCATAACGGTCTGTTCCACTTTCATGGGGCGGAAGGAAATGTCACCTGTAGCAGGATCGAGGTGGAAGCCACGTGGGGAAGGCAGGTTGGCATTGGGAAATCCCCAGAAAAATACCGGCTTGTCGTATGAATATGGAGAAGTCCATGTAGTATAACTTCCTGCACCAGTCAGCGGTTGTGTCCATTCATAGCTTAATGAGTCGATCAGACCACCGTTGGAGTCGATATCTATATCGATCACACCGTGGTTAAAAATGAAGTCCTGACCCACACAAATGATGGCAATGGGCGGATTGGTAAATCTTGGTGAGTTATCACAGGGGTTCTGGCAGCGGTTCATCTTCGCATCGATATAATAGTTGGCGTTAGCCGCTCCGGTAGTAATGGTTCCGTTTCGGCAACATTCCTGATAAGAAACAATCAGGTCGCAGCAGGTAGTGTTAAATACAACCAGCTTGGTAAATGTATATTGTTCAATACCATAAGGGAAGGAACAGCCTGATGACTGACATCTGGTACAACTTGATCCGCAGGTAGGGGTAATATCCACCGGAGGTGGCTTTGAAATGGAAACTGTAGTGATGGTGATTCCAGTTGAGGCACATTTAATCGGAATACTTGGTGTACCGAGTGGAACCCCGTTACAGTCGCGGTAAATAACGAGTTTTATCATAAAACTGTCTTTACCTACGCAGGTCCATGTAATATCAGACCCCATCATGTGGGAGGCCTGCAGGGGCAGATTTGAAAAAATCAGAAGAAATAACCCCAAAAACCCAAATTTTCTTAAAATCTTATTCATGTTGATTGATGTTAAGTTTTGTTTTGAAACCTTCATTAGTACTTTATTTTCGGAAAAGTTACATGCTTCTGAAAAATATTTTTATCGCTGGTTTTTATCACTGTCTTTCTGAATAATTTTACTTTCTGTTTTTGCAGCAAAGTTAGAATATTGCATATAAACAAAATCTCAGAAATATAACAATTGCGACACTTTCTAAGGGAAAAAAAATTTTTTTTATAAATTTGAGTAACTTTTTGATACTATCAGATACTAATGAAGCAATTTAATGGTATGAATGATGAACCGAACAACGACATACAGATACTTGAATTACTCAGAAGCAACCGGGAAGATGACCAGAACAAAGGATTTATATTACTTTACAAAAAGTACTTTGACATGATTTATTCAATGATCAGATTGAACAGTGGCTATAAGCGGGAGGCTGAAGATGTTTTTCAGGATACCATGGTCGTGCTTTTTAAAAATATCAGAAGCGGGGTTTTCAGAGGTGAATCACGTTTAAGTACCTATTTATATTCTATTGCAAGGTTCAGGTGGATAAAATATTTGCAGAAAAGCAAAAGAATGGTTCTTTTTGAAGATTTAAGCGGGATGGAAGTTACTCAGCCAACAGCCGTATGGCAGGAAAAACCTAATCTTACCCATGCGATAACTTGTTTGATAGAAAAACTTGATTCCAAATGCCAGGAAATATTAAAACTTTATTATTTCGACAAAATGTCCCATTCAAACATTGCTGAAAAACTGGGCTTGTCAAATGAAGGGATAGCCAAACAAAAGAAATTCAGATGCATAAAAAAATTAATGGAACTACTTGAAAAAGACCCCAACCTTAAAACTGAACTTGAAAAATGTTTGAATTAAACGAGCATATTATAGATTTATTCGACAATTATCTGGAAGGGAAACTGAAGGGGGAGGAATTGTCTTCCTTCGAAAAAATGCTTTCAGAAAATCCTGAGCTGAGCAAGGAATTTCAGCTTTATCAGACAGCTTGCAGGGTAGTTGAAGAAAATGCAAGTGTTGATCTGAAGGAAAGGATTGCAAAGCTTCAGCACCAGCATCACCTGACCGGAGGGAAGCTCTCACCTCTTATCAGGACATCTTTGTTTATTTCAGCCGGAATTGCCATTCTTGGTTTATTGACATGGATATTTTTTGCCGACCAGTCATTGAAAACAGAAAATCAAAAGGATATAGGAAATAACAGCAGTAAAAAAGAAATTGTATTTTCCGATAAAGGTGATGGCCTGAAAACAAGTGAAGAAGCTGTTGATACGAAGGGGTCTGTTTTTAACAACAATGTTTCAGACGATAATAGGAAAGCTGAAAAAATTTCTAAGGCTGACAATAAGAATTATGTAATTGATAAAACTGAAAAGACTGATAATCAGGTTGTTGATAAAAATGAAGTCAAAACCTATCGCTCTGCTGAGATACCGGTAGTCAGTTTTGGAAGTATAGTGACCAAAGGTTGTGTGCCTTTAACAGTCAGGTTTGTTGATTCAAGTAAAGTTAAAGATGGTCAGATTGTCCGTTATCTGTGGGATTTTGGTGATGGCTCCACTTCGAATCTGCAGAATCCTGTCCACGAATATACCAGATATGGAGTTTTTACAGTGAAACTGACTGTCTGGAGCAATGAGGATGTTAAAAATGAATTGGCTAAAAACAACTATATCACTGTCAACCTGACTCCTAAGGCTGAGTTTAAGGCTGATCCCGAGATTACATCTTTGAAAGATTCCCGGATTTCTTTTACCAATCTGACCAGGTTTACCACATCAAAGACCAAGTATTCATGGAAGTTTGGGGATAATTTTGGCCATTCAAACGTAAAGAATCCTGTTTATAGTTTTTCAGATACCGGCATTTACGAGATTATCCTGACTGCTGTAAATGAATTCGGTTGCACATCCACTGCCAGCAAAAAGGTTATTGTTCTTGGCGGAACAGATGTCTTTATCCCGACTGCATTTAGTCCTGACGGACGAGGGCCTTCTGAAAACAACGTGTTCAGGGTTGTGGCAACAGGTTTCGAAAGCTTTCTGATTCAGATTGTTTCGAGAAGCGGAGAATTACTCTATGAATCATCCGATTATGCTACCCATGGATGGAATGGCAGCAGATTTGCATCTAATGATTTAATGCCGGCAGGTGTCTATATCGTAAAAGTTACGGTTACCGGCCTTGACGGCAAAAAATACAATTTTAGTAAAGGAATTACGTTAATAAGATAACTCATATCACTTCACTTAATTAGTTTCCAGTTGGGGATGGCATTTCTGCCATCCCTTTTCATTTTCTAATCTTTTTCCGATCCAATCCAGATGAGTTGATGCTCATTAATCTGGTAAAAGTCGAGCCTGTTGTTTTGAAACCCTTTATCTCCTGCGTCCTTTATTAAAGGGATCATTTCATTTGAACTGTTTCGCTGGATGTATTTTCCTTTCTGTTCAAGTGAGTGAATCAGGTAGGTAAGTGTTTTAAAACCACGAAATGAAAATTCTCCCGGTTCGGCATTGAACTTTTCCCTGTAAGTCAATATAAAGTCAGCGTTTGTACTGTCGGAATAGTTTATCACTGGCTCTGTATAGAAAATAGTGTTTAACAAATCCAGAAAATTGAGGTCAACAGCAGGATAGTTCAGCCAGCTATATGGCGCCATCAGTTGTGAATGATTCCCATTTTGACGGGTAAGATTTGACAGTATTGAATTAATGGCCACCATGTCGTTTTGTATATCTGTAACAATCAGGTTGGAATCTTCAAGCAATGTAGTATATTCCGTGGAGCTCCAGTTGGAAGCATTAACGACATATCCACTGAAGTTTTTAAGTTTTGAAACAGTCCCGGATTTTTTTATTATCATGGTGAATTCGTCCAGTTGTGGTGCGGAATGGCATAATAAAATCAGATTTTTAGAAGAGTAATTTTTGTAAATAAACTTTGAAATGATTGATTTTGTTATCTTTTCTGAGCTTTTAAGTGTAATAAACCAGGGATTATTCTGTAATTGATTTTCATCGGCATAGAAAGGTGATATCAGGGTTGATTTTAATGAAGTGCTTAATTTGAGGAAATCATCAGAATTGTAATTACTTAAATGGCATATTATCAGATCGGGCTCATACTGACGTATTGCTGAAATATTTGCTTCAGTCAGTTTATCTTCAGCGGGTATATCCACCACATGAATGTTAAGTTTAAATGGAAGTGAATGATTGTTGAAGTTTTCGGCTGCACATATCATCCCCTGGTAAAAATCGAGAGAAGTTCTGGAGAAAGTACTTTGTCTGTAATCTTCATTGAAAATTTGCCCCAGCTCATAAGGGAAAGCAAGAACAATATGATAGGTCTGTTTTTTGACCATTGGATAGAGCGAATCATCAGCCTGAAAATAATCAGGACTATTCAGGATATAATCAAAGTATCTCTCATTTGCATTAACTCCGGTCAGTGCAATAATGATAAATGAGCAGAGAATCAGATTTTTTTTCATTTCATTCCCATTCAATTGTGGCCGGAGGCTTTGAACTGATGTCGTAAACAACCCTGTTAACACCTCTGACCGTATTTATTATTTTGTTCGATACTTCAGCTAAAAAATCATGAGGCAGCGGATACCAGTCGGCAGTCATACCGTCTGTTGATTGTACTGCCCTGAGGACAATAGTGTATTCGTAAGTTCTTTCATCTCCCATGACACCCACCGATTTTACCGGTAACAAAATAGTACCGGCCTGCCAGATTTTGTCATATAGGCCGCTCTCTATCAACTCATCAATGTAGATTTTATCAGCTTCCTGAAGAATGGATATTTTTTCAGGACTGATTTCGCCCAGAATACGAATTCCAAGACCTGGTCCCGGAAATGGATGCCTTTTCCATAGTTTTTCAGGAATGCCAAGCTCTCTGGCGGTCAGCCTGACTTCGTCCTTGAAAAGCAGTCGCAACGGCTCAATTATTTTAAGGTTCATTTTCTCGGGAAGTCCACCTACGTTGTGGTGCGATTTGATGACGGCTGCAGGCCCTGTACTTCCTGCCGACTCGATGACATCTGGATAAATTGTTCCCTGTCCGAGCCAATGAGCGTCTTTAATCTTTCCTGCTTCTTCCTCAAAAACTTCAATAAACGTTTTGCCGATGGCTTTTCTTTTCCCTTCAGGATCTGAAATTCCTTTAAGTGACTGATAAAATTTTTGCTTTGCATCTACGCCAATAACCTGAAGATCAAGTTGCTGGTATGTTTTTAATACTTCTTCAAATTCATTTTTCCGCAACAATCCATTGTCAACAAAGATGCAATACAGGTTTTTCCCGATAGCCCGGTGAATTAGCGTAGCGGCAACAGTCGAATCCACTCCGCCTGATAAACCCATGATAACCTTGTCGTTATTGATTTTCTCACGCAATTCGCCAATGGTTTGGGTGATGAAATGTGCTGGTGTCCAGTCTTGTTGGCATTGGCAAATGTTTTTGAGAAAGTTTTCAAGAATTTGTTTCCCCTGTACGGTATGGTAAACTTCAGGATGAAACTGCAGGCCGTAGTAATTCAAACTTTTGGATTCAAAGGCGGCTATGGGTATATCCTGTGTTCTGGCCGTGAGTTCAAATTGTCCGGGTAGCTGAAGAATGGTATCGCTGTGCGACATCCAGATTTGTGATTCAGTAAAATTTTGAAATAATAAACTATTGATTTTCAATGGAATAAGCCTTGCTCTGCCATATTCTCGAATATGTGATCTGACAACCTGCCCGCCATGTCGGATGACCATCAGCTGGGCACCGTAGCATAACCCGAGTACCGGAAGATTCTTGCAATATTTCTGAATATCAATTGTGGGGGCATTCTGTTCCAGCGTGGAGTATGGACTTCCGCTTAAAATGTAGCCCCTGACATCGGCATCAGGTTCTGGCAGGTGATGATAGGGATGTATTTCAGAATAGACATTTAGTTCCCTCACTTTACGGGCAATGAGCTGTGTGTACTGGGAGCCAAAATCGACAATAATGATTTTATCCATTGAAACTATTTGATTTTCTTAAGTTTTTCTTTGAGCATATTAATTTTTTCGAGTGCATCCTGTTGCTTTTTCTTTTCAAGTGTTACGACCTGTTCAGGGGCTTTCTCAATAAATTTTGTGTTGTTGAGTTTTGCTTCCACATTTTTCAAAAATCCCTGATAATACTCAAGTTCCTTCATGATCTGTTCTTTTTCATTTTCGTAGTCAACATTCAGTTGAGAAAGGACAAAATATTCTGCTTTTCCTGAAAAGAATGAAGGGTAAACGTGATTACTTTCTTCAAGGATGGAAATACTGCCCAGTTTACACATTTTTACTACAATACTGTTCATCAGTTCTCCAAGGCTGTCTTTTCCGGCAACAGCAAGTTCAATACTTGTGGTTTGAGGGATATTTTTAGTTTTTTTAAAGTCGCGTATATCGGTGATCAGTTGTTTTAACTGCTCAAACTGCTGAATTAATTGAAGGTCTGAATCCGATGCTTTTGGCCATTCTGAATACATGATGGATTTTTCATTGTTTTCAGTATGAATACCATGCCACAATTCTTCAGTGATAAAAGGTATAAAAGGATGAAGGAGCCGGAGAATTTTATCGAGAAAGGTTACAGTGGCCTGATAGGTAAGCGGATCAATTGATCTGGAGGATTGAGGCTTGATTAGTTCAAGGTACCAGCTGCAGAAATCATCCCATGTCAGTTTGTAAAGCGACATGAGTGCATCTGAAATACGATATTTGCTGAAATGCTCATTAATGCTGTTTATTTCCCTGTTGAGCAAAGTATCGAACCATTTAACAATCAGTTTGTTCGATTCGGATTGTTGTATTCCGGTGTCTGACTGCCAGCTTTTAATCAGACGATAGGCATTCCAGATCTTGTTGTTAAAATTTCTTCCCTGTTCACACAAGGATTCATCAAAAAGAAGGTCGTTCCCGGCAGGGGAGGAAAGGAGCATGCCCACCCTGACCCCATCTGCACCATATTTCTCTATCAACTCTAAGGGTTCAGGAGAATTACCAAGTGATTTCGACATCTTGCGTCTTAACTTGTCGCGGACAGTACCTGTAAAATAAACATTTTTAAAAGGTTTTTCACCCCTGAACTCATAACCGGCCATGATCATTCTGGCCACCCAGAAAAAGATAATGTCGGGTGCCGTTACCAGATCATCTGTCGGATAATAATAGTTTATATCCTTATTGTCGGGTTCGAGTATGCCGTTGAAGGTTGATATCGGCCAGAGCCATGAGGAAAACCAGGTGTCCAATACATCCTCATCCTGTTTTAAATCATTTGGCCCGAAAGAGATGGCCGGATTTTTCTGCTTCATTAATTGCCATGCTTCTTCCTGATTTTCAGCAACTTCAAAACTTCCATCAGGGGCATACCAGGCGGGAATCCGATGCCCCCACCATAACTGTCGCGATATACACCAGTCGGTAACATTCTCCATCCAGTGGCGATAGATATTTTTGAACTTGGAAGGATGAAACCTGATGTTGTTGTTCATGACATTTTCAATGGCAGGCAATGCCAGTTCCCTCATTTTCATAAACCACTGTGTGGAGATACGTGGTTCGATTACTGCATCTGTCCGTTCCGAAAAACCGACTTTATTCGTATAATTTTCAATTTTAACCAGTGCATTTTCTTCTTTCAGCTTTTCTTCTGCAAGTTTTCTGGCTTCAAAACGGTCAATACCAATAAATAATTCACCTGCAGGGCTGATGGTTCCGTCATCATTGAAAATGTCAATAACAGGCAGATGATACTTCAGTCCTATCTGATAATCGTTTATATCGTGGGCAGGGGTAATTTTTAAGGCACCCGTTCCGAATTCCATATCAACATAATCATCAAAAATAACAGGGACTGTTCTGTTGACCATAGGTACTATCACATGGCTGTTTTTCAGGTGCTTATATCTTTCATCAGCCGGATTGACGCAAACGGCAGTATCGCCCAGTATGGTTTCGGGACGGGTGGTAGCCACTGTCAGATATTCTTCCGTGCCAGCAATTCTGTATCTTACATAATAAAGTCTGGAATTTACCTCTTTATAATTTACTTCTTCGTCAGAAACAGCCGTTTTTGCCTGAGGGTCCCAGTTAATCATTCTGATTCCTCTGTAAATCAATCCTTTACGGTATAAATGAATAAAAACACGAATGACACTTCGGCTCAGGTTGTCGTCCATCGTAAAAGCAGTTCTGTCCCAGTCGCAGGAACAACCGAGTTTTTTCAATTGTTCCAGAATAATTCCACCATGTTTTTCTTTCCATTCCCATGCGTATTTCAGAAAATCTTCCCTTGAAATGTCAGATTTGCTGATGCCTCTTTCGCGAAGCATGGCCACAACTTTCGATTCAGTTGCAATAGAAGCATGGTCGGTGCCGGGAAGCCAGCAGGCATTTTTTCCGAGCATACGGGCACGCCTGACCAATACATCCTGTATGGTGTTGTTGAGCATGTGTCCCATGTGTAATACGCCTGTTACGTTGGGTGGGGGAATAACTATTGTATAGGGTTCCCGTTCATCAGGTTCCGACTTGAAAAGTTTGTGTTCGAGCCAGTAGCGATACCATTTTTCTTCAATCTGCCCCGGGTTGTAATGTTTACTGATTTCCATGAAAAAAGGCTGAATTTTTATTTTCCTCAAATATTTATCTTACTGCAAAGGTAAACTGCTTTCTTTATTGATGAGGGTAGGGTATAAAAAAACCTGACCATCAGGGATGATCAGGCTCTTTTGTTTTGTTGATTGTTTATTAATCGATGTAAACCTTACGGGTAGTCAGGTTTCCTTCAATGTTGAGGCTGACGATGTAAACTCCCTTTGGCAGGTTGGCGACATCAATGCTTTGGCTGGAAATTCCCTGATTGTTCAGCTGGAATTTTTCAAATTTGACAAGCTGTCCGTTTAGGTTCAGAATGTTGACCATTACTTGCTGATTGCCTTTGTTTTCAATGTTGAGATAGATTTTTCCGTTGCTGTAATACAGATCTTTCATTTTTGAAAACCTTTCGGCTAATCCGGAACTGTTGACAAACTGATAAACCCTGTATTGGAAAGTGGCAGAAGTCGGGTTGGGATTTTTTCTCCAGACAATACCGAATGCAGGGGCATAGTTCCCGGGAGACATTCCATTAAAGGTGAGGTTAAAAGTAATAGTTGTTTTTCCGCCTGGCAATAAATCTGATTGAGGGATATAACCACCAATAGCCTGTAAATTAGTAATACTTGAACCATTGAAAAAGCCCAAAACGAGCAAACCTGTATCCTGAGTAGTAAAAGTAATGGTATGATTGTTTGTCAGCTCAAGTTCAAACTGTGTGGATTGGCCTATAACAATCTGGGTGCCTTGTACGGGAGATAAAATAGCTGTGATTTCAAGTGCATTGGCACTGATTGCTGCGTTGATGTACATCACCATCAACACAGTAAAAAACAAATGTGTAAACTTTCTCATTTCTTTGATTTTTTTAAGATTTGACCTTTCGTTTCATTCGACAATGATAATGTTTTTAAACTTCTTACAAAAAAAAAATCTTCTCAGATGAGAATTTTTCTGTCTCACAACAGAACCGAAAGAAACATGCAGTGATTAGTAATATCTGAAGAATGAAATTTTGACATTTATTGTGGTTTATCATTTCTTTCTGAGAACCGGACTTTTTGATCTTTATTGTGAGAGGGAAGTCGTATTTAATTTTTAATGTATGCCAGTCATGATGAAACTTTCAGACTCATTGTGAAATTAATATGGTAAAAAAAGTCAGATGAGTTTGCATATTTTTGCCCTGAATCCGGCACTTTACATTTTTCAATCATTGACAGATATACTGAAATACAGGCCAGAATATAAGGTTGAGTTGTTAGATATTTCAGCCGAAGCCTTAGGGCAGGGGTATGTTTCTGAAACAGAATTTGACCGCTGCCTTGAAAATAACAATCACATCTGCTTTATTGCCTTGAAAAACAGTATGGTAGTTGGTTATACACTTCTGGAAATTTTTGATGTCAGTGAATTAAAAACGGCATTTAATTTTGACATTTACGATACCATCCTTTCCGAAAGAGATGTGAAGCAGGTATGTTACCGCAAACATACCGTAGTCAGGAAAGAGTTCAGAAACCATGGAACAGGCAAGGCCTTAGTCAGGTTTAGTCACCGGCAGATTAAAGCACAAGTTGATTGTATTTTTTCCCTGGTTTGGAAAAATGAGTCCAATATCATGATAAAAATTCTTGAAAAGGAAGGATTTAATCAAAAACTTACCCTCCCGGATTATTGGCGTGAATCAAGTCTGGAAAGAAAATTCAGCTGTCCTCTTTGCGGAATTCCCTGCCACTGCGAGGCAGTTTTGATGGTGAGGTATTGTTGACATCCTGCTGTCAAAAGCTCTTTATACTGAGTTTTCTGATTTATTATTCTCCGGTAATTTTATTCCATTTAAGGGCGTTCTTACAAGAAAATACCCCAATATTAAGATCACTATCGTACTTACCAGAAATGAAGGATTTTCAAAGGCATGGAAAATTTTAACTTCTGCAAAGGCAAACCCTGCAAAGACCAAACCCAGTAAAGCTTCTCCTGCTATTAATCCTGAGGCTAACAATATGCCTGTATTGTTCAATGAGGTTTTGGCATCCTCGCTCAGTTTCCGCTTTTCAACAATCCTGTCGAGCAGTCCTTTCATCAGACCTCCGATGAAAATGGCAAAAGAAGTGTCAATAGGCAGATACATGCCAACACTGATAAGCATGGGGCTTCGTACCTGCATGAGAATCAGTGCTAACCCGAATAAAATTCCTGTCAGTATCAGGATGATTTCAGTTTTACCTTCAATGATGCTTTTTCCGACCACAGCCATAAGGCTTGCCTGAGGTGCCGGCAATTTTTCACCACCAAATCCGGCATTACTTCCAAGTATCTCATTCTGATATTCAGGAATCATTTTTTCAACTTCAGCAAGACTGAAAGTTTTACCTTTAAAGCGGGGCATGTCACCTTTATATTCGATGATGGAAATATTGGCCGATTTGAGTTTTTCAATATCGCGGGAGGTGGCTTGCTTGATATCGCCAAGATGGAGCAATGTAAGTATCAGGAACATGACCGATGAGGCTGCAATGATTCCCAGTATATCACCAAGTTGCATTTTCCATGGTGTGCATCCCAGAATATGTCCTGCCTTCAGGTCCTGCATCATTTCACCGGCCACCGACACGCTGGTGCATGTGAATGCAGCAACTCCAAGGACAGCAGCTATACCAGCATGGCCACTCATCCCCAGTCCTATCATCAGAAAAGCAACGACAATTAAAACGGAAACTGTCAATCCGCTTGTCGGATTATTGCTGACACCGATGATACCTACCAGATATCCTGACACTGCTGCAAAAATGAATGCCAGAAAAATCATGACAACGGCAGCTATCCCAGCGGGTATCCATTTTTCTGTGAAGTAATTGAAAATGAATAACATGATAATAAGAATAACGCCAATAGCGAGAAGGGTGTAGCGGATATTGATGTCTTTGTCGGTTCTTTGAATGTCTTTTGTCTGTAAGGAGCCTGCTTTCATATAAGTAAAAGATCTGCTGATACCTTCGGCAAGGCTTTTTCTCATTTTCCACAACGTATAAAAAGCTCCGGTCAGCATACCTCCAATGGCAATGTAACGAACATAGTTTTTCCAGATGAGTATAATTTCTGAAGTCCAGTCAGTAACCGACTGATAATCATCTTTATGAATAAAATAGGCAATCACAGGGGCAAGAAGTCCCCATGCCAGCAGGCCTCCGCTGAAGTTGATACTCCCGAGTTTCGGGCCGATAATGTAGCCTACTCCGAAATAGGCGGGATTCATTCCCGGTGATTTCAGCAATACAGCCCCTTTTGAAAGATTGACAAGTTTCTGCCATCCGGCAGCAATAAACTTAAATTCAACCAGCGCACTGATAAATGCACCTAATCCCATTCCGGCAAACAGATATTTTGAGTTTTTTGCCCCGCTTTGCCCCGACTTATGAATTTCGGAAGCAGCAATGGATTCAGGAAAGGGAAGCTCAGCATCTTCGACAAGAACACGCCTGAGAATGGTTACGAACATAATGCCCAGTATTCCGGCCACCATCAGCATGACAGTGGCAATAAGGTAGTTTTTCAGGGAATAAAATGGCACCCATATTCCTGCAATAAAAAAGGCAGGAAGGGTAAAAATGGCACCGGTGGCAATGTTACCGCCAATGCTTCCAACGGTTCGTGCAGCGTTTTCTTCCAGCAAAGTTCCCTTCAGTGCCTTGATGACAGCCATTCCAATCACGGCTGTGGTATAAGTAGCAGCGATGGTCATCCCGGCTTTCAGTCCAAGATATGCATTGGCAGCTCCCATGATAACGGCCATTACTACTCCCAGTGCAATGGATTTAAACGTAAACTCAGCCATTCTTGTTTCGGATGAAACGAAGGGCATAAACTTTTTTTCAATCATAAAATAATCTTATCCTCTGTTAATCAAAAAGATAGTGTATGCGATATATCCGATAAGAAAAAAGATACCTTCAATTTTACTGAGAATATAGCGGGAACTCAATGCAGCAAAGATGAAAAAAAGCACATTGACAGCAATTAAAATGATGACATCTGTATTGATATGGGACAGTCCCTGCATTTCGATGGGGTGGATAACTGCTGAAATACCGAGAATGCCAATGATATTGAAAACATTGGAGCCTACAATATTTCCGACTGCAATATCCACATTTCCTCTTCGTGCAGCTGCCAGCGAAGTCAATAGTTCGGGTGTAGATGTCCCGATAGCGACTATCGTAAATCCGATCAGTTCCTGGCTCAGCCCAAGGTCTTTTGCAAAATTGACGGCTCCACCGACACAAAGTTCACCGCCAAAATATAATAACAATATCCCGAGGCCACTCAGACTTAATGACTTAAGCCATGAATACTGCCTGAAAATATACATCAGGCGGTCGTATTGAGATTGAGTGTTGGTAAATCTGACCAGTCTGAAAACAATGGTTTTTAAATGACTGTCGGGTTCAGATGAGGCTTCAGGGGATAATTCATTGGAATCGACTTTTGCCACATAAAACAGAAAAGCAACCATTAAAATCAGAAAAATAATTCCATCAAGTCGGCTTAAACCGAAAAAACTGTTAAAATAATTGCCCAAATTGAGCAGAATAAGTAAAATAAGAGAGATGAAAAATCCGAAAGGTATTTCGATAAAGGCTGTGTTTTTTTTAATAGGGAGAGGATAAAATGCTGAAGTAATTCCAAGGATTAACAAGATATTACAAATATTGCTGCCCACAATGTTTCCTATGGTAATACCTGTATTCCCTGATATAGAGGAGTTTATGTTAACTATCAATTCCGGCAGCGAGGTTCCGATCGATACGAGTGTCAGTCCGATTACCATATCGGGTACCCGCAGACGCTTGGCCAGTGAAGTTGCTCCATTGACAAGTGTATCAGCGCCCAGAATGAGTACCAGCAGTCCAAGGGCAAATAATATCAGATTCATAATTGGTTTAGATAGAGTAAATTTTTAAACGGCTCAAAGATAGATTTTTTTATTTAAAAATCTGATTTCTGGTTTTCGGCTAAATTTATGCTGATAGGCTTACCTTTGCAGTCTGAAATTTTATTGAAATTTATGGCAGAGCAACATTTAAGCGAACAGGAAATTATCAGGCGTGAAAAGCTGGCACAATTGCGTGAACTGGGTATTGAACCTTATCCCCCTGAATTATTTGAGATAAATGTAAAAACAAGTGAAATTCATAATGAATTTGATCAAAATCCGGAGAAATTTAAAGAGGTAAGCATAGCAGGCCGGCTGATGAGCCGCAGGATTATGGGAAAGGCTTCTTTTGCTGAACTTCAGGATGAATACGGTAAAATTCAGTTGTATATCACCCGTGATGATATTTGTCCGGATGAAAACAAAGACCTCTATAATGTAGTATTCAAAAAACTGATGGATATTGGAGATATAGTTGGTGTAAAGGGTTTTGTTTTCCGCACACAGATGGGTGAAATTACCATACACGTCAGGGAAATAAAGTTGCTGGCAAAGTCGCTGCGTCCCTTACCGGTTGTCAAGGAAGCTGAAGGCAATGTTTTCGATGCTTTTACCGATCCTGAACAGCGTTTTCGCCAGCGTTACGTGGATCTGATTGTTAATTCACAGGTAAAGGAAATATTCAGGAAAAGGGCTTTCATTATCAACTATTTCAGAAATTATCTCAATCAGAAAGGCTATCTTGAAGTGGAGACACCGGTTTTACAGCCTATTTATGGAGGAGCCGCAGCACGTCCTTTTAAAACACACCACAATACCCTCGACATGACCCTCTACCTGAGGATTGCAAATGAACTTTATCTCAAACGTCTGATTACAGGCGGTTATTCAGGCGTATTTGAATTTGCAAAAGATTTCAGAAATGAAGGTATGGACAGGTTTCATAATCCTGAATTTACACAGCTTGAATTCTATGTCGCCTATAAAGACTATATCTGGATGATGGATACCTTCGAAGAAATTATGGAAGGCCTTGTCAATGCACTTTATGGTACGTCCGAAATAAGATATGGTGAACATACCGTCAATTTTAAAAGGCCATGGAAACGCATCAGCATGTATGACGTCATACAGGAATTTACAGGGACAGATATTTCACAAATGACTGAAGAAGAGCTTATCAGTTTTGCCGGTAGAGAAGGGGTTGAAATTGACAAAACCATGGGAAAAGGAAAAATCATTGATGAGATTTTCGGGGAGAAATGTGAACCCTATCTGATTCAACCTACCTTTATTACCGATTATCCGGTTGAAATGTCTCCTTTAGCCAAGAAACACAGAAGTAAACCCGGAATGGTTGAACGTTTTGAGTGTATTTGTATCGGCAAAGAAATATGCAATGCTTTCAGTGAGCTGAATGATCCTATCGACCAGCGCGAAAGGTTTGAAGCCCAGCTTGAACTGGGAAGAAGGGGAGATACGGAAGCCATGGTGCTGGATGAAGATTTTTTGAGGGCAATTGAATACGGAATGCCTCCGACAGCCGGTATCGGTATCGGTATCGACAGGCTTACCATGTTGCTTACTGATTCTCATTCTATTCAGGAGGTAATATTTTTCCCTCAGATGAGGCCAAAAGAACAAATTTAAGTTTCAGATATGAGAATGTTTAAGGTCCCCGGGATTCTTTACTATATTTTCAACAGGTTTTTATGGCGTGTTCCCGTAAAAGACAACAGTATTTTTCTCACCTTTGATGACGGCCCCTCAGGTGACCTTACCCTCTGGATTCTGGATTTGCTTGATAAATACAATGCCAAGGCAACCTTTTTTTGCGTTGGAGAGAAAATTTTGGCAAACAAGGCGTATTATGATAAAATAGTGGAAAGAGGTCATCTGACTGCCAATCATACTTTTAGCCATGAGCATTTCAGGGATGTCAGTGTCAAAACCTATCTACACAGCATTCAGAAATGCGGAGAACTGGTGAATTCCAGGTTATTTCGCCCCCCTTACGGCAGAGTTAGGCCACGGATTGCCAAAATGATTAAAAGAGCCGGTTTTAAACCGGTTATGTGGTCGGTACTTTCGTATGATTATGATCAGGAAATGTCGCCAGGAAAAATTTTAAGAAAAATAGTCAGGCAGACAAAACCCGGGAGTATCATCGTTTTTCACGACAATAAAAAAGCCACCAGAAATATCCAGATAGTTTTACCCCGTTATCTTGCCTTTTTTGCCAATAAAGGCTTTAAATTTAAGGTTTTGCCGCATTAATTAAAAACATAAACCATATCTCCGTCCCGTTGTGTTTTATATCTCTTAAGAGGGTAAACGGCCGGATCTTTAATTACGTTTCCATACATGTCATAGTTTGAGCCGCAGCAGGCAAAAAAATCATTTCCTTCATAATGTCCGCACCGAAGAAAAATTCCTGAAAGATCAGGCGTTACTTCTGCACAACTATCCATCGGGTGATATGGACAAGCAGTTTCGAGAGCATAAAACAGATCATCGGGAGCATGATAAACGATAATGCCTTTATATCCCTCATTTTCAAACAGATAATAACCCCCGATTACATTCAGCCCGCTATACGCTGGCAGATTCAGATTGATGGAAAAATTTACATAAACATCGGGAATCCCATGATAGTTATTGTTTTTTTCACAATCGGAATAAATGCCGGTTATCAGCAGGCTTAAAGCAAGAAGTCTGGTTAAATTGTTATGTTTCATTACATTTTTGTTGAAAACTCATGTTGACAAATTTAAGCCAATTCAGGTAATCCATATTATTTTTGACCTTCATTTAAAGAGATGAGAATACATTTTATTTCCATTGGCGGCAGTGTCATGCACAGTATGGCTATAGCCATGTACCAGCAGGGGCATCAGGTAAGCGGATCAGATGATGAAATTTTTGAACCTGCGCTGGGCAAACTCAGGAGGTTTGGCCTTTTACCTCCCGAAAAAGGCTGGTTTGCTGAAAAAATAACAAAAGATATTGATATTGTGGTACTTGGAATGCATGCCCGGGCCGACAATCCGGAATTACTCAGGGCTCAGGAACTAAAGCTGAAAATTGTTTCCTTTCCTGAGTTTGTTTATCAGAACAGTGTGAATAAAAAACGTATTGTAGTAGCCGGAAGTCATGGCAAAACGACCATCACCAGTATGTTGATGCATGTTTTCAGACATTGCGGAAAAAAATTTGATTATCTGGTGGGTTCTTCTGTTGCAGGATTTGAAAATAGCTTTCAGTTAAGCAATGAGGCTGATTTTATCATCATCGAAGGGGATGAATACCTGAGTTCTGCCATCAATCCGGAACCAAAATTTTTATGGTATAAGCCCCATCTGGCCATTATCAGCGGAATTGCATGGGATCATTACAATGTTTTCCCTGAGTTTGACCAGTATGTGCTTCAGTTTAAAAAATTTATAGGAAGCATGCCTGCCGGAGGTCATCTGGCTTATGATGAAAATGATGAGACATTGCTCCAGATTGTCGCAGAGTATAACCACATCAGCAAATATCCTTATACTTATCCTGATTATCAGCTTAAGAACGGAAAATTTTATCTCACGGTTCAGGATGGGCAAATGGTGGAGCTGAAGCTCTTTGGTAGCCATAATCTGCTCAATATGAACGGAGCAAGAATAATCTGCCGTCTGGCCGGAATAGAAGATAAAGTTTTTTTTGAAGCCATTGCTGGCTTTCAGGGTGCCGGTAAACGTCTTGAAAAAGTATATGAAAATGAAAATATATTGATTTTCAGAGACTTTGCACATGCTCCTTCAAAGGTAAAAGCCACTATTTCGGGAATTAAAGCACAGTTCCCCGCGAAAAAAATATTAGCCTGTCTGGAATTGCATACCTATAGCAGTCTTAACAGGGAATTTTTACCGCAGTACAGGGGTTCAACCCGGATTGCCGATCGCTGCTGTATTTTTATCAATGAGGAGGCAGTCAGACTGAAAGGTCTGAAATTGCTTCAGCGGCAGGAGATTTCTGAAGCATTCGGGGATGAAAGGCTTCATGTATTTTATGCAAAACAACAGCTAACAGAATTTATCAAAGAAAATCTTAATGGCGATGATATATTACTGCTGATGAGTTCGGGGAATTTTGACAACCTTTCTGTAGAAGAAATCATTTCACGCTGAGAAATAACTTAGGTATTCCTGCCTATAAACAAAGCAATATCAGGAATACAGGGAAAATCAGAAGAAAGAACAGACAGTCGGATTAAAGAATATCGACAGGTCCTTTTCCTACCCTGATAATTTCAATAATTTCACCAGTGCAGTCGAGAACGGTGGAGGGAACATTTCCGCCCGGGCCTCCATCGATAATCATATCGACCATGTTGCCGAAAAGTGTCTGAATTTCTTCAGGATCTGTCGGATATTCGCTGATGATATCGTCTTCATCTTTGATAGAGGCTGTAACGATTGGGTTTCCGTATTCCTCAACAATTTCGCGGATGAGGTTGCTGTCGGGTATTCTGATGCCAATCGTTTTACGGTTGTTCCCAAAAATTTTAGGGACATTGTTGTTGGCCTTGAGAATAAAAGTATAGGGGCCTGGCAACACTTTACGCATTATTTTATAGATGTTGTTAGGGAAAGGCAGGGTATAGTCAGAAATATTCGATAGGTTTGAGCAAATAAGAGATAAATTGGCAGTAGCAGGTTTTTTGCCAATGATACTGCACAAACGCTCCACGGCTTTTTTATTATGCATATCGCATCCGATACCATAGACGGTATCTGTCGGATAAATAATAATTCCCCCATCTTTCAGGTGTTCGAGAATTATTTTTAAATGCCTTGGGGATGGATTTTCAGTATAAACTTTTAGGTACATAACTTTTGTTTTTATGGAAAGTTAATACAAAAATGTAAAATTAATGACATTTAGGCAATTGAAATGAAGTGAAAATATACAACTTTTTTTTCAGGTGCAAACAAAAAAATTAAATTTTTATTTTGCTTATTCCCAACTTATTTCATCAAGCTAAGGCATTTTTGACCAAATGAGCGGCTTCTTCGAGATGGATGGCAGAAAATACTTTCAGCCCGCTGTTGTCAATCAGTTGTTTTGCTTCTTCGGCATTTGTGCCCTGCAACCTTACGATGATGGGCAGATTCAGATTTTCAATGTTTTTATATGCATCCACAATGCCTTGGGCAACCCTGTCGCATCTGACAATACCTCCAAAAATATTAACCAGAATAGCCTTCACATTGGGGTCTTCGAGAATAATACGAAAGCCTGCTTCAACAGTTTTGGCGCTGGCTGTTCCGCCTACGTCCAGAAAATTGGCCGGTGCTCCTCCGGAGAGTTTGATCATATCCATAGTAGCCATAGCCAGTCCGGCTCCGTTAACCATACAACCTACATTTCCGTCCAGCTTGACGTAATTCAGATTATTTTCTCCGGCTTTGGTTTCGAGCGGATCTTCTTCATTTAAATCGCGGTAAGCAGCAAATTCCGGATGACGAAACAGGGCATTGTCTTCCAATATTACTTTTGCATCGGCTGCGAATACTTTCCCGTCAGCGGCTTTCAATACCGGATTGATTTCGAGCATCGAGCAGTCACTTTCAGTATAGGCCTTGTACAGTGCACTGACAAAAGCAGTCATTTCCCTGAATGATGTTCCTTTTAATCCAAGATTGGTGGCTATTTTTCTTGCCTGAAAAGCCTGCAAACCAATGGCAGGATCAATTTCTTCCCTGAAAATTTTATCCGGTGTTTTTTCTGCTACTTCTTCTATGTCCATGCCGCCTTCTGTCGAATACATGATGATATTTTTCTTAGTCTGGCGGTTGAGCAATATACTGAGGTAAAATTCCTTGATTTCTTCAGGGCCTGGATAATAGATCCCTTGTTCTATCAATACTTTCCCGACTTTTTTCCCCTGCGGTCCGGTTTGATGTGTAACCAGTTTCATTCCAATGATCTGACCGGCATATTGGGTTACTTCATCAAGGTTTTTAGCAATTTTGACCCCTCCGCCTTTTCCCCTTCCACCGGCATGTATCTGGGCTTTTACTGCCCAAACTGTTGTTCCTGTTTTTTCCTGTACGGCCTGAGCAATTTCTTTGGCTGTCCCCGGATCGAAGCAGATGCTTCCTTCAGGTACCCTGACGCCATATTTTTTCAGGATTTCTTTTCCCTGATATTCGTGAATATTCATCGTTTTTAAGGTTTTATTTTGCAGCAAAGTTAGGTCTTCCTTTGGATTTATTCGCAATAAACATGTAAAAAAACGAATATAATCATTCGCATAGTGCTGGTAAACAGGCAGAATCAGGCTTATTGAAATGAAATGAAAATTCAGCAGGAAACCCCAGGCTCATTTTGACCAGATTTTAACAATAGGCTGAATGTGTCAATTAGTTGATTGAATCCCAAAATTGGAATTTAACTTCATATTGAGTCATTCTGTAAAATTGAAAATTTTTTAAAGAAAAGAATATCAATGAATTATATATGCTGTCTGATTATTGAATTTTTAATTTTACTACAAAAGCCAAACAGATGAAAACATTTCAGCCCAACCGATTGGAAATCTATTTCGAGAAAGTTTTAGCAGTTGTTCTTTCATACAACAGGAATCATTTTTCCGGTATATTCAGCTCTTTAAAATTTTCAAAAAAACAACTGGAATTCATCCCTGTAAAAGTTACTGAGAAAAGATATAACCTGAAGAATGTCAATTACTTCAGGAAAGATTTATGGTAAGTTAATTTCTGATACCTTCATCAAGGTTCCAGAGTCGGAAAAGAAAGCCTCCTGAGGGGGGCTTTTCTTATTTTTTATTTATTTATCTTTGAAGGCACTAAAACAAGCGGATGTTGAGGCTTTTACATCACTTTATAATTTTCATCCTGATTTTTCAGACCATGCTTCTGAAGGCACAGAACAGCCTGTTTCAAAGCAATCTGATGACCATTATCTGGGAAAACGGAGATACACTGCCTCAGCCATTGACAGGCGGACTTAAATTTCCTGTCTTTTCTGAAATGGATTTAAACAATGACACCTATACCGACCTGATTGTCCTCGACCGGGCAGATAACCGCCTGCTGACATTTATTAATAAAGGTATAAAAGATTCCGTGTGTTTTGTTTATCGTCCGCAGTTCGAGAAATATTTTCCGGCTTGTGAGTATTTTATACGTCTTGAAGACTACAACAGGGATGGACTGAAAGATATTTTTACCTTTTCATCTCCCGCTAATGCAGGAATTACTGTTTATAAAAATGTTTCAATGTCTCCATGGAAACCTGAGTTTAAAATGACGTATTCCACACTTCCTGCCTGGTACTATAAGACATTTTACTCGAATTTATATGTCAGCGGACTTGATTTACCTGTGGTGAAGGATTTGGACGGAGACGGAGACCTTGATATTCTCACATTTGGTGTTTTAGGCCAGTTGGTCGAGTTATACGATAACATTGGTCTTGAAAAATACGGCACATACGACAGTTTGTTTTATGAATTTGCTGATGCCTGTTGGGGAAAGTTCAGGGAAGATGAGCTGACCAACAAGCTGATACTCGGATATTCATGTGCAGCCGTCAGAGGTCAGCAGGGTGGTATGCGACATGCCGGTTCAACCCTGGAATTGTTTGACTTCGATAATGATGGAGACAATGATCTGATTCTGGGCGATGTGCAGTATCCCACGCTTGCCTTGCTGATGAATGGCAGAAAAGAATACCAGCTGAATGTTGATAGCATGATTGCAACTGTTTCAAGCTTCCCCTGGGGTACATCTGTAAATATCCGTAACATGCCTTCGGCATTTTTTATAGATGTTAATAATGACGGGCAAAAGGATTTGATTTCAGCTCCCATGGACATGGAAATTATTGATACTTTTGAAAACCTGAATCAGATCTGGCTTTATCTGGATAATGACCCGGGCATAGGATATAATTTTCAGTTACATACAAAAAGTTTTCTTCAGAATCAGATGCTTGACCTGGGCGGGAGTACCCGTCCCGTGTTTTTTGATGTTGACGGAGATGGAAAAAAAGACCTGCTGATAGCTACTGCCGGTAATTTTGCAAAAACCTATTACAAACAAGACCGTATTTATTATTTCAGAAACGTTTCAAAGAATTCAAATCCTGTTTTTCAGCTGATAAACAATGATTTTCTTAATCTATCCCTGAAAAATCTTTCTGCTGTCAGCCCTGCTTTTGGTGATGTTGACGGTGATGGAGATTCAGATTTGTTAATCGGC
>JAAYUY010000016.1 GCA_012517435.1 Sphingobacteriales bacterium
GGCAATCTATTCTGCCCGGATAATTACCTTTCCGTCCGACATTTTTGTCAGATATTGATACAGACCTTGCTGAATTTCATCAAAAGTAATGGTTTTCTGAATTCTTGTCCTGAGTATTCCATCAATAAACATTTGCTGAAGCTTATCAGAGATTTCTTCCAGTTTTTGCCGGCCCGTCTGTCGTATCCAGTCACCAAGATTAAAGCCTGAGATTCTTTTGCTTTCAAAAATAAGTTTAAGCACATCAACAGAAAGTGGGTTGCCGGATAAACCGCCATAAACCACAATTTCTGCGTATCTGGGCATGATTTCAAGAAGAAAGGAGGTGTGTTCCCCGGCTACAGCATCGAATCCTGTTTCAGGTTGATATTCATTGAACATTTTCAGAGCATCCTGCCTGAAGTTTTTATCACGCATGTTAAGGACAAGGGTTTCTCCTTCCTGTTTCAGTTTTTCAACATGCTGAGGCCTTCTGACAATATTGATTACCTTTATCCCTGCTTCCTTTGCAAATTGACGGATAAAACCGCCAACCTGCCCGGCTGCTGCATTCAAAACGATTGTTCTGCCTCCTTTATCCAAAGCAGTCTGAAACAATCCATAGGCAGTAAAAGGGTTAATAAAAAAAACAGGGGCTTCATTTTTTGGAAAATCATCCCTTAAAAGCAGGCAATTATCAGCCTTTGCAATGAAGTACTCTGCCCATGTTCCATCATCATTATCCTGAATAAAACAGGAAATACGCTTACCTGTTAATGCTGACTGATCAAGACTTTTTCCGCAGCCGATGATAATCCCTGAACCCTCAAAACCGGGAACAGCAGGAAAATCCTTTTTAATCTGATACATCCCGCGCAGGAAGGCAATATCGGAAGGGTTGCAGGGAGCACCTTCCATTTTAACAAGTATCTCATTGTCTTTCAGCTCACGAAGAGGCCTGTCGGTTATCCGGAGGTTTTGAAGCATCTCCGAAAGATTACCGTATTCCTTGTCGATGGTAATGGCACGCATAATCAGTTGATTACTGACAAATGTTCATTGATTAAAGCCCGGGTTTTTAAATCTGAAGGGCGTGAGGCATTGTTGTCGATGATTTTTCCGTCCTGATCAATCAAAATAAAACGTGGTATGGATTTAATCAGATAATCATCGGCAATTTTGCTTTGCCACCCTCCGGCATATAACTGAATAACATTATCTGCCATTATCTTCTTAAAATTCCGCCAATCGTTTTCATTGTCATCCACAGAAATCTGAAGAAAGATGATGTTTTTTCCGGTATATTCTTTTGCTAATTTTTCAAAATGAGGTATTTCCCCGACACAAGGCCCGCACCAGGTAGCCCAGACATCCAAATAGACCAACTTACCTTTAAAATCAGCCAGAGAATACATTTTACCGTTTTCGTCAGGATAAGAAAACACCGGAGCATCTTTGCCGGGAGCTATTTTATCCCAAAGCTTAATCTTCTCTTCAATACTTTTAAGATAATTCTGGTTGTGGCAGTCTTTCCTGAACATGCTCATGAGTTTGTCAATATTTTTTACACCATAATAATTGACTTGTTCGAGCATTATTTCATACAGTGCAAACTCTCTGGCTTTTCCCGGTTTGAGTATTTCAGCTGCTTTCTGATAACGCATAGTAGAATAGCCTGTTTCGGATTGTTGGGCGATGGTGTCTTTCTCATAAGCAGGGTCCACCAGTGAACTGATGTAACGGCTGATAAACCTTCTGAAACTTTTTGATGAAATATTGTTTTCATCGTTCAGGTTAACGTTTTTCAGGTAATTGTCAAATTCCGGAGAAAAAGTATAGTCGGGTTGCTGAATCAGATAGCCGTAATTATTCAGGTAAACAAGGAAAGTGTAGGCATAATCAAACAAAAGATTGGTCTCGTATATTTTTTTGAAATACTCAAGTGATTTTTTCTGCGCTGAACTTTTAAGTTCTTTTTGCAGAGAAGAAGTGAAATCCTGAAGGTCTTTTCTGCGTGCATCGAGCATGGAATCCATGGTGCGGCTGAATGCACCTTCCGGGAGGCGGAACAGGTACATCTTCGGAGGCATCTGATATTTGTCGGCCATAAACCTTTCCAACATAAAGTTATTTAGTTTTTCTCCGGTTCCGGTAAATTTAATCTGGTCATAGGGTTTGGTCATGTCGATATTGAGGGTAAGCTCATCTCCGGGTGTCAGAAAAACATCCAGAATCAGATCGCTGCTGACACGCAACTGATAAAAGGTTGGTTTATCCAGTTTCAGACTGAAAGAATAATTTCCATCCTTGTCAATTACAACTGTATCTGCTACGGCTTCCTCATCCTCAGTATTCTTCAGCATGAGAGATTCCTCTGCCGGCATGATGATTTTTCCCTGCAAAACAGCGATTTTTTGTTTTTGGCAGGAAAAGAAAATGCTCATGATGAGCAATGATAAAATAATGAATTTTTTCATTTTAATCAATTTAGCGTTAAACAACTTTATTTTTTAATAACTGATTTTCTGACTTTTGACTTATAAGTGCCTTCATAAATGCCTCCGATTTGCGGACAATTTGCTGGTTTTAGGGAAATTTCGCGTGTCAGATATATTTTACAGGGGCCCTGCTTCAGTTCACTGACATCCGCGGGTTCCACAATTATCTTTTGCGTTCCTGTTTTATTGACTTTAATGGTTTTTTCAGTCCCTGAAGTGTCGATAATGGTTAGCTTGAAGGTTTCATTTTTTTGCAGCGGCAAGCCTTTTACTGAAATTTCGGTCGGAGAGGTTTGGGATATTGAAGAGGGCTTGTCAATACCGGCCGGATAAAGCGAAAATGTGTTTTCATATTTTTTTCCAGTGTAATCGTAAAAAGTGAAAACGTATTGATAATCATCTGGTTGCCTGAGAAGTTCGGAATAATAATAACCTGTAAAAAGTCTTTCAGTACCTTTCATTTTTTTCCCGTTTATTGAAATGTAACTGGGGTCAGTCAGAATGAGGGAAGTGCCTTTGGTACCGCCAAACCTGAAAACAGCTTCCACCAGGGCATTATGTTCACCTTCTTCCATAGAAATGTAGTATTTTGTATAAATTTCTGATTGGGCAACATCTTTTGAATCGGCAATTTCCCCGGATACACAGGCAAATAACCATAAAGTCATTATCAAACTGACAGATAAGATAATATATTTCATAACTGATTGTTATTCTGAAGTTTAATTAATAATTCTTTTTTCATTTCAGGGAAAAACTCAGGAAGAAATTTGTCAATTTTCAGCAATTGAAAAATGAGTTCGTTCCCGGTATCTGTTGAAATTTTTGTCAGCAATGGGGTCTGTGCATTTTGTGGTAAACCCAGGCATTCAACGAAGGCTTTATAGCGGCTCCAGGGATTGCCGAGAGTATCAGACTGGCTGACTTCAAGGGCATGTTGTAAATTATTTACTTCGAGGTTTTGAATAATTAACGTCATTTCCTCATGTGTAAACCCAAGTGAATCAGCATATTGCACAATTAAATCCGTGTAATTTTCAGAATGAATGGCTTTTTTGGCAGTAAAATAGAAAAAAAGGTAAGAAATCAGGGCAAAAGCTATGATGACTGAAGATAAAATCAAAAGTGATTTGAAGGTTTGACGCTTTTCTTCCTTGTTCATCATAACTGCAAAAATAGTCATGAACAGACATTTATACGGATAAAAATTAAGAAAGCCAGATATAAAAGAATGACGATGGTTTCGGGATTGTTATACGATGGTAGAAAAAAAACAAGGAACTTTGCTTTGCGGGAAAAATAACAACGAAGCAAAAAAAAAACAATAAGTCAGGATTTAATGAACGCAACAAAAACTCATTTTCATACTTTCGATGCGCTTCGTTTTTTTTCTTTCCTGATTGTTTTTCTGCACCATTCACCTTTTGAAAAACCTGCCATTGTTAGTTTTTTTACCAAAAGCGGTGGCATTGGCGTTTTATTTTTCTTTGTGCTGAGTGGTTTTTTAATCACTTACCTGCTCCTGCATGAGAAAATGAGTGCCGGAACTCTTTCTTTTAAAAACTTTTTCATTCGCAGACTTTTGAGAATATGGCCTTTGTTTTATGCCATGATCCTCTTTGCCTTTCTGACTCCTTTTTTTCTGAGTATGCTGAAGCTTGGGTTTTCGGGCAGCGGCTATCAGCCCGACTGGTTGATGTCGGCTCTTTTTCTGGAAAATTATAAGATGATGTTAACGGGAGACACACCGAATGTTTCACCCCTCACTGTGATGTGGAGCCTCGATGTGGAAGAGCATTTTTACATACTTTGGGGCTTATGCCTTTTTATGTTGCCGGTTCGGAAAATTCCTTATCTCATTGGTGTTTCAGTAGTATTGGCAAATCTGACCAGAATAATATATTTTAACCACGAAATTAAAGCCCTCGATTTGTTTTCAAATCTCGATTTTTTTGCTTTTGGCGGTTTGGTTGCCTGGTTGCTCCTGTATAAAAATGAGGTTATTCAACGACTTGGTATCATTTCAAAGAAGCGTAAAAACCTGATTATCTTTGGTATAATTTTTCTTGTCGTTCTGAATCCGCACATTCATTCTGATTACGTTAACCTGATAAGCTTACCCATATTTGCCGTATTGTTTTCTTTTATCATAGCATTTACACTTTGTGAAAATAACATACTGTATATCAGTGATAAAAACATCTTTAGCCGACTTGGGATATACACCTACGGACTATACCTGATTCATACCATTGTCATCAATTTTGTGATCCGCATATCAGAAGTTTTGCCTTTTACACTTAACTGGCTGAGTGGGGGATTGCTGGCACTGTTGCTTACCATCCTGTTGAGTATGCTTACATATCATTTGTTTGAAAAACAATTTCTAAAGCTTAAAAGATATTTTTATCGTTAATGGTAGAAATCATTGAATTTTATAATCATAGCCCAAGGTTTAAATCATGTGCTATGATGAAAATGGAATTTTAAAAATGGTTTCAACTATTTTATGACATTTGTTTGAAAAATTGGTTAAATCCGGATGTTTATCAATGAATTCGACAGGGTTTAAAGATTTAATTTCAAATGGTTTAAACCATTTGAAAGGATGATAGGTTTAAATATTAAATTCCTTCCTGATTTGCTGAACCCAATTCTTTATTCTCTGGGGTGTCAGTTTTGCCTGATTGTCCTGATCGATCATCAGTCCGCAAAAGAGGTCGCCCCATAACGCCCGTGATCCTTCGAACTCATAATCAACTGAAGAGGTAAAACCAACCAGTTGAGCGCCACAATTTTCCAGTATTTCACCAAGAATTCCCATACCATCTCCGAAATTCTCACTGTAGTTAACCTGATCCCCCAGTCCAAACAAGGCGATTTTTTTTCCTCTCAAATCAAGATCTTCAAGTTCAGGAACAAATTCATCCCAGTAATTTGGCAATTCTCCGTCAAACCATGTTGGGACACCAAGAATCAGGAAATTATATTTCATAAACACATCCCCCCTGATTTCCTCAGCATTCAGATGGTCAATCAGTTCCTCCCCAAATTCAGCTGCAATTTTTTCTGCTGTTTTTCGGGTTTTGGTGGTATTGAAACTGTATATCAGTGCTATTTTTTTCATGATTAACTTCTTATTATTTTATTCGTAATCATTTTCTTGAGTGAGTTTTAATAAGCCAATAATTCTTTAGCTGCATGCAGGATTTTTTTGGTGTCAGGTAAAATGGCGGCTTCCAGAATCCGGTTAAAACCGACAGGCGTAAAGGTGCTGCCTACCCGCCTGACTGGACCATCCAGATATTCAAAAGCCTTATCACTGATGAGTGCTGCTACCTCACCGCCAAATCCTCCGAAAACCTTGTCTTCATGCACAATCAATACTTTTCCGGTTTTTTTTACAGATGCCAGAATACTTTCTTCGTCAAGCGGATTAAGGCTTCTCAGATCGAGTACTTCTGCTTCTGCATTCATTTCTTTCTTAATTATTTCTGCTGCCTCCAGGCTGAAATGCGTTGTGTTACCATAGGTGATGATACTTAAATCGCTTCCTTCCCTTCTTATTCTTGCTTTTCCAAAAGGTACTTCAAAATCATCGGGTACAGCTGTTGCAGCCTTTGGTGCATTATATAAAGCTTTAGGCTCAAGAAAGAGGGTAACACCCTTTGAACGTATGGCTGTCCTGAGCAAACCTGCTGCATCATCGGCAAAGGAAGGATAAACGACCCGGAGGCCCGGGAGTGTAGTCAAAGTTGCTTCAATGGTCTGGCTGTGGTACAACCCACCACCGATATATCCACCCGAAGCAAGCCTGATGACTATATTGGGTGAAAATTTTCCGTTACTTCTCCAGTAATCATGGCTGAGTTCAAGTAGTTGCTCCATGGCCGGCCAGAAATAATCGGCAAATTCTGCTCCTTCTATGACAACCCTGATTTTCTGACTGTAACGGCTCATCCCGTTGGCTGTTCCGACAATATAATCTTCTGCTATTGGTGCATTAAATATTCTTGACTTGCCAAATTCTTTCTGAAGTCCTTTTGAAACATTGAAAATACCTCCTTTGTCTTTATTGGCTATATCCTGTCCATACAAAAAGGTGTCAGGGTTAAGTTTAAATTCTGCTTTCAGAGTTTCATTCAGGGCTTCTATCAGTTTTTTATTGTTGCCTGTAAACTGATGTAACCCTTCGGGATATTTTTCTGAAACATAGGCTTCAGGGACTACGTATTGATGAATGGATTCAGGGGAAGGATCGGGTGAAGCCATAGCAATTTTATGTGCGGCCTTAACGTCATCTTTTGCCTTGTTTTCTATTTCAGTGATTTCTTCCTCTGACATCCTGCTGTAGCGAAGTAACATACGCCTGAATTTACCTAACGGATCATATTGAGTAACATAGTTCAGTTCATAATCATCACGATAGAGTTCATGTCTGTCGGAATTGGAATGACTGTGAATCCTGATGCAGTTTGCCTGAACTATCACCGGCTCTCCGTATTCCAAGACATGTTTTTTTGCTTCTGTCATCGCATTCATGGAATCAAACACGTCTTTTCCGTTACAGTGGATAATCCTGAGATTTTTAAACCCACTGAAGTTATTGGCTACTTTGCGGTTGGCAGTCTGGTCGGCTTTAGGAACTGAAATACCGTATCCATTGTCCTGAAAAACAAAAATAACCGGTAGTTTTTCGTTGCTTGCTCCGTTGATAGCTTCATATACATAACCTTCCGAGACGGAGCTTTCGCCCTGGCTCGAAATGACTACTCCTTTAGCTCCGTAATATTTCATTGCCCTTCCTAACCCTGCAGCTATCTGTGTGTGATTTCCGGTACATGATGAAACATTGTGAATATTCCATTCCGGCTTCGCAAAATGGTTCGACATATGGCGGCCTCCGCTTGCAGGATCTGCTGCTTTTGATATACCGTTAAGGATGATTTCTTCTGCCGTCAATCCTGCCGAAATGGCTGTCAGCATATCACGATAATAAGGAAACAGATGGTCGGTTTGTCTGTCAAAAACCTGTCCGATGGCCAGCTGGATGCCATCATGTCCGGCATAGGGTGCATGGTAGCTCCAACCTATGGCTTGTTTGAGGTAATTCGGGGCTCGATCGTCTATCAGCCGTCCGAGAGTCATCAGATACAACCACTTTTTTAGCGTTTCATCCGGTGTAGTTTTTATCGAAAAAATCTTCGGGACTATATAATTTGGTTTCTTTTTTATTGACATGTCTTTAAATTCAATATTTTAACGTTAAAATTTTAGTTATTCCAAATGCTTATATGCTTCTGTTAGTATCAAAATTTTCGAGCAGGTCGGCAATTCTCCTCAGGAAAGCTCCGCCAAGTGCTCCGTCAACAATACGGTGATCGTAACTCAGTGCCAGATACATCATGTGGCGTATGGCTATAGTATCACCTTCGGGGGATTCAATAACTACCGGGCGTTTGACAATACTTCCTGTGGCAAGAATGGCTACCTGAGGCTGATTGATAATTGGTGTTCCGAAAAGATTTTTAAATGTGCCAAAATTGGTGATGCTGAAGGTGCCTCCCTGAATTTCATCCGGCTGAAGTTTGTTTTGGCGTGCTGCATTTGCCAGACGGTTGATTTCGCTGGCTAATCCTGCCAGATTTTTCATGTCTGCATTTTTAATGACAGGAACAATCAGATTCCAGTCGGGAAGGGCAACGGCAATGCTGATGTTCACCTGTTTGCGAAGAATGATATTTTCTCCGTCAGTCGATGCATTCACTTGTGGAAATTCACGCAGGGCAAGGGCTGCTGCTTCGGTAAAGAAAGGCATGTAAGTGAGTTTTTCGCCATATTTCTTTTCAAAGGCTTCCTTGTTTTGCTCCCGCCATCTGACAATACGGCTGACATCTGCTTCCACTACAGCAGTAACATGAACGGAGGTTGCTTCCGACATGACCATGTGGCCGGCTATCAGTTTTCTCATACGACTCATGGGAACAATCTGATCGCCTTCGGCAACCGGAATGTTTACTTTTTCAATGGCAGGTGGCATCGGGGCGGGTTTAGATTGCCTGTTTTTAAGATAATCCAGAACATCCTGTTTGCGCACCCTTCCATCCTTTCCTGAGCCTTCAAGACTATCGAGTTCCTCGATACTTATATTTTCCTTATAGGCTATCGTTCTAACCAAAGGAGAATAAAATCTGCCATGAAAATCTGTGGGTTTTTTTACAGTATTCTGATTTACAGCAGATTCCTCCGTTTTTTCAGACGGATTAATTTCTCCAATATTTCCTGAATCTTCAACTTGTTCCGGATTCAGATTGATAATGGCGATAGTTTTTCCAACCGCAACCAGGTCTCCTTCCTGAAAGAGGATTTTTTCGACTTTTCCACTTACTGGGGAGGGGATCTCAGAGTCAACCTTGTCGGTAGCCAGATCGACAACCGGACTATCTTCTTCAATCAAATCCCCTTCTTTTATATGCCATTTCAGTATGGTTGCTTCCTCAATGCTTTCGCCAAGTTTAGGGAGTTTTATTTCAAATTTTGACATTTTTAAGACATCATTTTGGGTGCAAATTTAAAATCAATCTTATTAACAAAAAGTTTACCATGAAAAACATGAGAAAGAACATTCCGAAAAATGGTGAAAGCAGCTTTTTCATTATGGCCAATCAGACTAAAGGACGAGATTTTATCATCTGAGGATGACTAAAAAACCACTCCAATCCTCATTCCCAGAGAGAAATGCCAGGTATAATCTGTTCCCAGATAGGTTTCACGACCCGGACCTATCCATTCGAAAAAACCATCATGATACATTTGCCCTTCTATGTTTGAAACACTGACATTTCTTTGACGAAAACCTAATCCTGAGTAAAACTCCATCATAAAATGTCCTTCTGTTATCCGCATACCCCCGAGACCATACAAGCCGTTTATAATAAACTGATGCTCAGCATATTCATAAGAGTAAAATGTATCATTTAGATAGACGTAACCAGAATTTTTTGCATAATTTAGTTCATGATGAAAGGCATTTATACCTGCAAAAAAACTCACAGGTTCAAGATGAAAGAATTGATAAGTCAATTCGATATTTGATTTATAGTAATCATTAAAAACAAAACTATTTTTATCCCACACATAACATTTTTGTCCATATCCTAAGCTAAAGCCAAGTTTTTTCTTCCAGACCAACTCAGCATTCAGGAAGATAGTGGAATGTTGAGGCTCAATCAATTTACTGGGAGTCCATTTTAAAATAAATTCAAATGGCTTTTCTATTGGTTGGGATTTTATGTAATTCAAGCATGAGAGACATAATAAGAATGTATAAAGC
Source organism: Sphingobacteriales bacterium (assembly GCA_012517435.1). Taxonomy (NCBI): domain Bacteria; kingdom Pseudomonadati; phylum Bacteroidota; class Sphingobacteriia; order Sphingobacteriales; species Sphingobacteriales bacterium. The sequence continues at coordinate 9,811 of JAAYUY010000016.1, forward strand.
CCTGTTTTATTTATCATTAAATTAATTAATTTCAGCTGTTTTAAATTCAGTTTTCAGGAAATCCTGTAATTCTTCTGTTTTGGAAATTACTTTTTTGAGAGTTGTTAATTCAATTTCAGTAAGCATTTGCAGGTCAATGATGTTATCTGCTGTTTCATTATGAAGGATGGAATTGGTTTGCTGGCGAATGCGTAAATAGGTCAGAAAATTAAGTATTTGTTTTGTTTCCTCATATATTGTTTTTGAAATCACCATATTCTCGTAAAGAGCATCAAGTCGTTCCAGTGAATTAAGTGCCTGAATATTTTGCCTTAAGGAAAGAATTCGAATTAGCCCGGTTACCGGAAAAATTACTTTTTTAATATCAATTTCTCCTGAATAACCACCACTTAGCTGGGAAACAGATGGCACCCTGAAGTTGATAACTGACAGAGCTAAATGGAGAAAAAAAACTGATTTGTTTTTTAACTCTTCGGAAACATGTTGTCTGAGTTCCTCAACGAAAGAGGCCTCACCATAAACATTCTTCAAATCAAAAAAGATGGAGGATTCGAGTAAATCTTCAGGATTGGATGTATTAATCCATTTGCTGAAATAGTTTTTCCATGTTTCAAGTGATTGCACCCATACCGGATTCATGGCCATAATATTTCCTTTGCAATAATGAAATCCGGTTTGATCCAGATTGGTGCAAATCATTTTTCCGATCTTAAGAAAATATTCTTTAACGGTTTCCTGATTTTCCTGATTTTCAATGATTATTGCATTATCCTGATCTGTTGCAAGGGTTTGTTCCATACGTCCTTCACTTCCCATAGCAATAAATGCAAAACGGCATGGGGGAGTACCTGTTTTTTCTATGGCCAATGAAATAATTTTCCGTGTAATAGCATCAGACACCTTACTGATGAACCGAGTGATATTCGAAATCTGAGAACCACTGCTTAACAGGGCATCTACTATTACTGGTAAACGGTTGTACAGAATTTTAAGCTGTAATGTGTTTTTGGCATCTTCAATTTCCTGCAAGAGAAAGCTGAATGTATTTTTATGTAAATTGAAAATGATGTTTCTGCTTAGTACACCGCAAATATCTCCGTTTTTATCCTTAAGCAGAAGATGAGATATTCCCTTGCTTTTCATGATGTAATCTGCTTCAAACAACGTGATGTGGTCAGATGCAGTAATCACCGGGGAGGTCATGATTTCAACAGCCATTGTATCGGGCGGGAGCGAACCGGCAAGTGCCCTTTTTCTTAAGTCGCTGTCGCTGATGATTCCTATTGCTTTTTCATCTTTGAATATAATAATATTGTCAGTTCCTTTTTGAGTCATAATTCGGGCAGCTTCCTGTACGGTAGTGTCGAGGTCGCATCTGGCAAAATCGCTGATGTAATGGTTAAGTGGCTGATGCATTAAAACAAGTGTTTGTTGAAGTTCTTCACTAAGTGATTGCTTTTCTTTTTTATACTGATATTGTCCTGATATGTTTTTGATACCGACCAAATATCCATCGCTTCCACCGTATTTTACTTGTGAAACAGTGATAATTACCTCATTCCCGGAATGATGGGGATTTTTTATTTTTGTTTCCATGCTGACCGTTTTTCCGGGCTCATTGAGTTGTACGGCTATTGACTCCCATGATGTGTCAAAAATATCATCAAAATGAAGGGAAAGAACCTCAAGAGGATTTTTACCGAGCATCTTGTTAAAAACATTATTTGAGAAAATTACCTTTCCGTCTATCAGCATGACCGCTCCTTCTGTGGAGGCTTCAACAAGTGTCATATATTTTTCCCTTGAAAGCTTCAGGTTTTTTTCTGCTTCAAGTCTTCTTTTTTCAATGATCGAACTTTGGCGGATTAAAAAAACAAAAATAACAGTCAGGAGGAGTGCAATGATGACGGAGGTTCTGATGATGCCTGCTTTGAGAACCCTGATGTCTTTTCTGACATCTTCAATATAAATCCCTGTCCCTATTATCCAGCCCCATGGTTCAAATCCTTTTACAAATGAGATTTTTGGAACTATCCGTGATGGGTCGTCCATCCACTGCCAAAGGTATTCCAGATACCCTTCACCATGTTCTTTCACAATTTTGACTGATTCAACAAAAAGCTTTTTACCTGTCGGGTCTTCATAATCACCAAGCGGTTTCCCATTCAGGTCTGGGCGATAGGGATGCATAATCATAACTGGTTGGTTGTCAGTTATCCAGAAATAATCTTTTTGATTAATTCCATACCTGATTTTACCAATTTTTTTGATGGCAAGTTTCTTTGCTTCTTCCTGTGAAAGTGATGTATCCGAGTAATATTCCCGGGCAAGGCTCCAAACTGAATTAGTCAGTTCTCGAAGCATTTCTTTTTTCTTTTCCATCATGTTTTTTTCTGTCATGGGCAACAGAAGAGTAAATGCTGTAATGACAAAAACAAGGATAGCAAGTATTGAGGACCCAACAATACTCAGAAAAATAAGATTTGGGCTGCTTCGTTTCACCGGTCAGGGATTAAGCGTAATTTTAACTACAAATATATGATTTTAAAAACGATCCGGAGGAAATAATCTTTTTAGAAAAGGAGTTTTTTCAGGCGGTAATCCCAGTAGTGTATTCAGATTGTTTTTTGCAACTGGATTATCCGGCCATAACTCCATCGCTTTTTTATAACAGGAAATGGCTTGTTCAATACGATTGGTGTGTCTCATTACAATTCCTTTATTCGACCAGCAAACCGATATTCTTCTTGGTGTTTCAATTTTTGCCTGCTCAATTTCCTTAACTCTTTTCTTTACAATTTTTTCAATATTTTTCCCTATAAATTGTTTCTTGAAGGAGTTCATTTCCTCCCTGACTTTTATTTGCAATTTGTTGTTTCTGAGATGTTTAAATTCGTTTAACCATTGGTTGTAAACAGTTAGTGCAGAATCAAAGCAGGCTTCGGCAAATTTCAGATAGTCTGATTTTACGGTTGAATCATTAATAACATAGAGCGCCTGAGTAAGGAATACGGAGCCTTTGTTGTTGAAAACAATACCAATTTCAAAAGAATTCCTGTAGTCACTGAACTGCCTGTAAATTTTCAATGCAGAGTCCATCAACAGATGACAATTCTGAAATTCTGCTTTTTTCATCGAAATATCGTACTGCTTTAATAAAATTCTGGCTGTTCTTACCCTGGGGTCGTCAGAACGTTTGTTAATATTTGCATAAGTAAAAAATGCAATGACGGCTATAATTGTTATTAAACCAGTTGATATGAGTACTTTTGTGAGATCGTTTCCGTGTTTCATTTTTATCCAAAAAATAAAAAGGGCAGACGAATCAACCCGTCATGCCCTTTTAATGATATGATGATTACACATGTACCTGTTTGGCAAGGAATTCCTTGATATGCTCAGGCGTAGGTTTTGTCAGGAGTGAAACAATAATGTTGGTCAATATGGCCAAAGGTGCTCCAATCCATGCAAAATACCACAACTGGAGGTAATAACTGATAAATTCTTGTCCGGGCAAATGTCCGCCAGCCTTGCCGACAACAAAGTAGGTAATCGATATAGCTGTAATTAACATACCCATGATTAAACCAGCAATTCCGCCTGCTCTGTTGGAGCCACTCCACCAGATACCAAGTAAAAACAAAGGAAACAAGGTACAGGCTGCTATTGAAAAAGCACTTGCAACGAGTTCTCCAATAAGTCCGATATTCTGAAGTGCCAGAATGGTAACGATAATAGCAATCAGGATAGTGCCAATACGGGCAGCAAAAAGCTGATTTTTTGGTTTGGCAGTCGGATTAAGTACTTTAACGTAAATATCATGTGAAAAAGCAGATGCACCGGCCACAAACAAGCCGGAAACAGTAGAGAAAGCAGCGGAAGTAGCACCAGCTGCCAGCAATCCGACAAAGAGCGGATGAACATCTCCCAACTGAGCAGTATAGACAACTATGGCATCTTTTGCTAAAGTACCTACTTCAGGATGAATAGATAAGAGTTTGCCGAAAGCGGCATAAACCGGAGCTCCCCAGTAAAGAATACAGATGAAAAACAAACCCCAGACGACAGAAAGCCTGGCATCTTTGGCATTAGGAACTACATAAAAGCGCTGCAAAACATGAGGTAAACCTGCTGTACCAATCATCAACGAAAAAGCAATTGCTATAAATTCAAAGAAAGACTTGCCGGAGGAAGGATCCCAGGGCATGGCATATTCAGGTGCCGGCATAATGGCAAAAGGATGGCCAAAAACATTTGTCAGATATTCTGAGGTAATATTTTCAGGAAGCGGAATTCCATGGACAATGTCGGAGACAGCTGCTCCATATCCTGCAGGTGGTAAAAGCCAGAAATATCCATATTTGTTGGAAAGTATAAAAAGAGGAATGACAAATGAAACGATAATAATGACATATTGAATCTGCATGTTTTTGGTGGCACCGAGCATGCCTGATATAAGTGTGTAAAGTAAAACCACAGAGCCGCCAATAATAACAGACCAGAAATAATTAATTCCCAATATCCATTTAAACATGAGCCCGATTCCACCAAATTGCCCGACACAATAAGCGATGGAGATAATAATAACCATAATTGCAGCAAACAAACGGATGGATTTGGAATAATACCTGTCGCCAACAAAGTCAGCGGCTGTGTATTTTCCATAACGCCTGATTTGTCCGGCCATTAAAACCATCAGCAAAACATAGCCTCCTGTCCAGCCAATGACAAAAGCAAGTCCATGATAACCACTTCCATACATCAGAGCTGCCATTCCCAGAAAGGAAGCAGCACTCATCCAGTTGGAACCGATAGCCATACCTGCTCCAACCGGTGAAATCTTTCTTCCGGCAGCATAAAAGTCTGTGGTGTCTTTTGCACGAAATATAATTCCAACAATAATAAAGGTTAGCAAAGTCGCCAGCAATATAATTGCAGGCCCCACTTTGAAACTACCTTCAAGCTCCGTAACGGCTGCACTTGAAATAAACGGTACAAGTACTGCTGCACTTATCAGTAACAATTTATTGATTGCTTTCATTTTTTTCTGTTTTAAAGGTTTATTCCTGAATTTGATACTTAATGTTGAGATTTTTCATAAAAATGGAGTATAACAAACACAATCCGACAAATAAAATCAGCAGGAAAATGGCTGTATAAAAATAATGAAAGGGAAACCCAAAAAACTTAAAATCGGTGAGAAATGACTGATTGTGTGTCGTATAGAGTGCCATTACTTTTGAAATAGCTTCAGCATCTGGCTGGTAGGCTTCAGATAGTCCCGCTGTTGTAAGAAAATAAGGCAGGTATAGAATTTTAAGATTTGAAAATTGATCATCTTCAGGGAACAGTGAACTTTTCTGTAGCTTTAATAAAGCATACAGCTTGTTCCTTTTTTCATTAATGGAATTAATATAGCTTTCTTTTTTCTCACTGAAGTTCTCCGGTTTTTTCTTCAGATTGTTTAAAGCTGTCAGCTCTGCCATGTCTTTTTCGAGGCTGATGAGTGTTGTTGTCAGATCAGATTTGGCAGCAGAATCTGTGATGTTCTGAAAGACTGCCTGTGTAATGACCTCACTCAATAACGATTTGTGATCGGGTTTAAGGGTTTTGCCTAAAACAGCTCCTGTCGAACTTATAAAAAGTTTGATTTGTGCCGGTTCAGCAGTTTTTGAAAAATAGGCATCTTTGACTTGCTCATACGTTATCAAAGACTGTTCTTTTACTGGTTTTTGAGTAATCCTTAAAAGGAACTGAAAGCCATAAATCAGTAAAAACCAAATCAGTAAAAACCAGATAATAATA
>JAAYUY010000017.1 GCA_012517435.1 Sphingobacteriales bacterium
CCAAAACCTGTTAAAGGTTAACTCTAATTTTGTAAGTTTTTTTAAAGAGGATTTTTTATCCTGAAAACGTCATATTTTGTCGCAATAAGATTCTAATTTTACGATTCATTTAGAAACTGTTTAATTCAAAGATGAGATACATTTATGGAAGAAGAAAAATCTTTCATTGATTTTTTAAGAAAAATAAATCAGTGGAAAGGGTTTATCTCAGATACGGATTTATTTTGGCTTTATACAAAAGTGAATCCTGAATTTCAATTTTGTTCCTGCAAGTTAAAAGTCAATTTTCTTTCTGTTAAAAAAATGTGTTTGACCATCAGGTTGCCGGTATTGTCTTTTATCATGTACTACAAAATGAAGAATTGTGCAATAAAAACACAGATCAAGTAATAACTAAATTCAACTAAAATGGCAAAAAGAGATTATATTTTGCGTTATTTAACAATCCTGAAAAAGTTAAGGAATGGGCGGCATGCTTCATTTGAGGAAATACAAACATTTCTGGAAAATGAATCTGAAATTTCGGGTAATGATATGAGAGTATCACTACGTACTTTCCAGCGTGATATTCAGGACATATTAACTATCTTTCATGTGGAAATTAAATACGATCGCCTCCGGAAAGCTTATTATATAGAGGATGAAGAAAAACCTGAAATTAATGAACTTATGTTTGAAGCATTTGATCTTTTTAATTTGATGAACATCGCTTCAAACCATTCAGCTTATATTCAGTTTGAGAAAAGAAGACCACAAGGGACTCAACATTTCTCAGGATTGCTTCATGCCATAAAAAACAACTTAATAATCGTTCTGACTCATATAAAATTCTGGAACAATGAAATTACCTCACGTGAGCTTGAACCATACTTGCTAAAAGAAAGTCAAAATCGATGGTATCTGGTTGCTTATGATATTAATGCCGAAAAAATAAAAACCTTTGGTTTAGACAGGATAGTGTCGTTTGAAATAATAAAAAAGACTTTTCAGCCTCGTATCGATTTAAACATAAATTCACACTTTAAGCATTGTTTTGGTATCATTTCGCTTGAGAATGAACCACCTGAAGAAATCATCCTTTCATTTGATGCTGAACAAGGTAAATATATCAAAACCTATCCAATTCATGAGAGTCAGATCATTTTAAAAGATGATGAAAATGAATTTAGGATTCAGTTAAAGCTACAGCTTACCTGGGATTTTTTAATGGAGATTATGTCTTTTGGTTCAAGTGTACAGGTATTATCTCCGATTAAACTTATCAATATGCTAAAAGAAGAGTTTCAAAAATCATTGGCATTATATTCTACTGAAAATGAATGATTTGAATTTAAATTGCAATGATTGTCCCGCTTTTTCAATCTTCACAGAGGAAATAGCTAATAGAATCCAATATAACTATTCCCTTTTACAGGAACAAATCCTAAAAATTGAAAAAATTAGGCTTTTTATACTTCATTCTTACATAGGATATCATTACTTTTACGATTTAAGTGATCGGGATGAAAATTGGCTATTAAATAGCCTTAAAAATGAATTGTTAAAAGATTCAACTGATTCAGAATTCCTGATTTACCTGCAGCAAAATGGAATATTGTTCGTAAATGCAGCTTTTTGCAGATTAACGGAACTTTATCTTTTACTGCCTCGAAAGCTTGATAAACTAAAAAAAAGAGCAATAACAATTTGCTTTAAAAGACACGTAATTGATTTTTTAAAACTGTATCCTCATGTGCCAATTATTACATTGTTCGAGCCTTCCAATATAAGTATGAAGGAAAATTTCAATGACATTTATAAAAGAATTGCAGGAAAAGTTCTTTTTAAAGAGGATCTTAGTCTTCCCGGGCTAAAATCATTGGTAAATTTTCTCTTGACAAATAAAAGTTAAAAAATGTTTTATTTTAAATATGAATGGAATATTTTTCTTGAGAAAAAATTTGGAATTAGTTTCCCGATTCCGATAAGGAATCATTTTTACAAGGGAAGAAGACTATCCTTTTACAAACATTGGTTTTGCAAAACATGTTATCATGTATTTAATCTTCATCCAAAAAGATTTTACAAAAAACTAAAAATGAGTGTAATTAAATGTCCTAAATGTAGTTCATCTGACATTGTTCATGGAACTTATATTTCACAAGCAATTATTGATAAAAAAACACCAAAAGAAATACTCGACATAATAGAAATCTTCAGGTATAAAAAATCTGTTGCAAATTATATTAGAGACAGGCATTAAATAAAAAATATAACAAGTTAATGCCTTAGCCCAGATTACTGTCATTAAATGTTTATTCAGTTCTTGTACGCTTAATCCGGATACTCAGACAACACGAATGTGATGATGGGTAGTGTGAGTACGTTTGGGGTGATGGAGGTGGAAGGTGATTGAATTTTAAATCAAAGCTAACGTCATTTTTTGGCATTACCTATAATTACTTTTGCGTATTATTAAAGATAAGCTGACAGTAATGTTTTTGCCTCCAATTAACTGGAAAAAATTGAAAAGATGTTCAGAACTTTAAATTTTAAAACATGAAAAAAAAAGAAATAAAAAAGGACATGAATATGTAAGGATTAGGACAAAGATTTACCATTCATTTGCTGGAAAACGGGACTGATTTAAGTTGCCTACAAAGTCTTTTAGGGCATTCCGGTTCAAAAACCACTGAAATTTACACACATTTAACCACAAAGGGTATAGAGAAAAAAATTTTTTCTTTAAATCATTTGGCAGTATGAAAAATATTATTAATTTTGCCACAAGAATTTAAGTAAAAATAATTTTTATGGAGGAGGAATATTCAAGTAAAGTAAAAATATACGAATTATTGCGTATATCCAATAGTTAGCGGGCATTGTAAAACGACAAAACCAACGACATAATAAAACAAAAAATGGAACAACACATTGACAGTTCGTTTGACAAACATTTACAAAAAATTAGTGGTTTGACTTGGCTACCTTGGATTGGAAAAGACTTCAAGAAAAACAGTAGAAGACTTTTAATAGTTGGTGAATCTCACTACGCCTTAGGTGACAATGATGAAGATTATCAAAAACGTTTTAGAGAAGCGACTGACAATATAACTTTTACAAGAGAATGTATTTATGAGTCACCAGTTTGTGGTGATTGGAGAAATAATACTTTTGACAATATTCATAGAGTTCTATTAAGAAGTAATGACTTTGACAAAGAGTTATTTTGGGAACAGGTTGTTTTTTACAACTTCATTCAAAGACTAATGGATTACCGAGTAAAAGAAAGACCAACTTGGGTTGACTTCTACTCTTCGTGGAAAACATTCATTGAACTAATCAAAATCCTAAATCCGACTGATTGTGTTTTCATTGGAGTTTCCGCTTCTAATAGCTTTAATCAAGCTATGGACGAGTTAAGAATTAAATATGAGCCGGTTAAATGGCTCGAAGGAATAGGAACGGCTTACGCAAGAACAGCAAACATAAATCTGAATGAGAGCAACATAAAACTCTCATTCATTCAACACGCATCTCGGATGTTTAGTTGGAGCAAGTGGAATACATTTTTAGCTCGTGAAAACAAAGAGGCTTTAACTTTTTTAAAAGCCATAGTATTTAAAGAACAAGGAGAATCCATACAATACGAAATTTTGGAACAAGTTCAAGAAACTGTTTCAACTGTAAATGTTCCTATGTATTTATCTCATAAACCAATTATAGCTTGTGACTATTCAGCTTACACAAATGTTGACGATGATGCTAAATTCTTATCAATTGGACACGCACAATATGACTATGACGCAGCTTCCATAAAAATTTTCAGACATACAGGTGAAAAATGGTCAAGACAAAGTGAAGAATTACCAATAAATCGTGTTGGTGACATTGCATTACTTTTATTGACCGCTATGAAAAAAGTTTACAAATCAGGTTCAGACCAAACAATTCTAAATGAAGTTACACTTAAAGAAGACGAACTTGATTTTCTAAAGGATGAGTTTGAAAACAATAAAGAAAGAATAAAAGGGAGCTTTCTTGAAATCAAAAGACTACTTAATTACTTTGACATTGAAAACATTTGACAGAGAAGAACAACGACCCGCTAACAGCCGTTTTGCAAAAGCGGGGGTTTCGTGCTTCTATGACAGTGAAGTGCTAAGCTCAAGCTTTGTGCATCTAATCAAGTTTAGTGCTAAAAATCCCCGCCTTCGCAAAGCCGCAAACCGCCAGCCTTTGCAAAAACTCATTTTTCAAAAATAATTGGTGAGAAATTCGTAGCCGGGGAACTTCATGTTTCATTAAGTGCAATTACATCTGCCCAAAATAAAAGAAATGTAAAAAACAAACAACCCACCCCACGATAAAAATAACTTTTTTAAGTCAATCATAAGTTTACATCCATGAGAAAATTTTAAAAACTTGTCGGGATTTGGGGGCAATGATGCTAAGGCTTTATTGTTAAAATTTCATTTCTCTCTTTCTTTTTGCTTTAGTAAATGATTTTGGACAGCAGTTCTCCGGCTTAAAAGATTTGCCACAATTGAGGAAATAATTCTTTTCAGGCATTCAG
>JAAYUY010000018.1 GCA_012517435.1 Sphingobacteriales bacterium
CCCATGCAGCCCGATGGCATTAAACCCGATTTCTTTAATCATATCAATGTTAATAAGGTCGATGCCTCCGAGCGGGACAATCTTTTTTTTGGTTGCCCTGAGAAATTCTGCAAGTTTATCCGGTTCTTTGTAGGCATGTTTTCCCCCTTCATAAATACTCCCGAATATCGAATTGAGGAAAAAATAGTCAATATACGAAGCTCCGTTCTCGATTTTACGGGTGCTATGGTATGAGATACTGATGGTCAGATCCTTGTTCTTAATAAATTTTCTGATGCCCAAATACATAAACAGCAAGTCATTCCTTTTTTCCCTTGTGATGTGAATACCACCTAAATTGTAGGTTATGGCAAGCGGATAATGCGAATGCAGCACTATTTTTTTATGATATTCCACGGGAATACCTTCAATGATCGACTGAATACGGTATTCAGGATAACCATATTTACGGAGATGAAGCAAGTCGAGCCCTTCACGAAATAGCTCAGTGTAAATATTGGTTTCGCCTTTGATTTTCTGGTTGTTACTGATGACAACCGTAGTTTTTTTGTCAAAATTCATAGAGGAATTAACTATTCATTGAGATCAAAAATTCTTCGTTGTTTCTTGTATTTTTCATTCTTTCCTGTAAAAAGAGCATGGCTTCTTCAGGATTCATGTCTGATAAATATTTTCTCAAAATCCAGAGTCTTTGAAGAATATTCTTTTCCACCAGTAATTCTTCCCGTCTGGTACTGGAAGCGGGTACGTCAATGGCAGGGTAGATGCGTTTGTTGGCCAGTTTTCTGTCGAGCTGAAGCTCCATGTTGCCTGTACCTTTAAATTCTTCAAAGATCACCTCGTCCATTCTTGAGCCTGTATCAATCAAAGCAGTGGCAAGGATGGTCAGGCTACCGCCAAACTCAACTTTACGGGCAGCACCGAAAAACTTTTTGGGCTTATGCAAGGCATTGGACTCCACGCCTCCCGACAACACTTTACCTGAAGCAGGAGCAACGGTGTTAAAGGCACGGGCAAGACGGGTGATGGAGTCGAGCAGGATGACGACATCATGTCCTGATTCGACCATTCTTTTTGCTTTTTCAAGAACGAGATTGGCTATTTTCACATGCTTTTCTGCAGGCTCATCAAAGGTGGATGATATAACTTCTGCCTTGACATGGCGTGCCATGTCGGTAACTTCTTCCGGCCTTTCATCAATGAGCAGGATAATCATATACACTTCAGGATGGTTCATGGCAATAGCATTGGCAATTTCCTGAAGCAAAACTGTCTTCCCTGATTTTGGTTGTGATACTATCAGGCCACGTTGACCTTTGCCTATCGGACAAAATAAATCTATTATTCTGGTTGACAGTGTTTTACAGTTGGTAGTGATGTCAAATTTTTCATTTGGGAAAAGTGGCGTCAGGTGTTCAAAGGGAATGCGGTCGCGTGCTTTGATGGGGTCTAAACCATTGACTGATTCGAGTCGTATAAGTGCAAAATATTTTTCCCCTTCTTTCGGAGGCCTGATGGTACCTTTAATGGTATCACCTATTTTAAGCCCGAATAATTTTATCTGAGAAGGTGAAACATAAATATCATCAGGTGAGGCCATATAATCAAAGTCAGGAGAGCGTAAAAAACCATAACCTTCAGGCATGATTTCAAGCACCCCTTCGTTGGTAATCAATCCTTCAAAAACATAAGGAGGACGTGGTTTTGGTTGAAATGCACGGTCGGATTCTTCCGGTTCTTTACTTTCAGTTGGTAATTCTTCTTCCGGCTCAATGACAGGTACTTCTGTGATCTTTCTTTCGACTTTTTCAACTTCATCGGCAATAAACCTGTTTATTTCATCTTCAATCGACATCTCAGCTGGTGTGTCTTCCTTTTCTTCCTCTTCAATGATTTCCTGATCCAGTTTGGATGCTTCATTATCAATAAGTTCTGTGTGATTCATTTCTGATTGGGGTTCAGGAGGCAATTTTTCAATTGCCGCGAGGATTTTTTGTATGACTTCTTCTTTTTTCAGGCGTGTATAGTAGGTAACACCGTATTTTTTTGCATATTCATTGACCTCGTTTTTGGTCATTGAATTCAACTTTTCATAAGTGAGCATAATTCAAAGATTTTTAAATAGTTATTTCCATGAAGACTTTTGGGATTCTTAACGGGAAATGGGATATAATTGGAAAAGCAAAGGTATAACATTTTTACAAAACAAATTAATTTTAACGGAAAAATTGCTGATTTTAAATGCAGAAGCACTCATTATCGAATTTAGTATCAGATTATCAATTAATTACAATTGTAAACACATTTACCTGTCTTGTCAATAATCCTGATATTACCCTGCTGTTTTACTATGGCATGCCCGTTCGAAAATGAAGCAGGTTTTTCATATCGCATCGGGATGATAAATTTTCCTTTTGTGTTGATAAAGCCATAAAGTGGAACATCTTCAAGTTTTTGAACTTTGGAAACACAGGCAAGGCCTTCACTGAAGTCGGCAGGAAAATCAAACTGAGGCTTGATGACTATTTTTCCTGTTTTATCAATATAGCCATACTTCGGATTATTCCATGGCTGCACTCTGGCCAAGCCTTCTGAAAAGCTACCTGCATCCAGAAACTGATATGGAATGGCTAAACGGCCAAGAGTGTCGATGTAGCCATATTTATAAGGCCAGGAAAGAGATACGGCTGCCAGTCCTTCGGAAAATGAATTGGCTTGTGCAAACTTTTGAAAAACTATTTGCCCTGATTTATTAATAAAGTATTTATCTTCAACCACTGCAAATCCATTGGAAAACGGTTGTGCTTTGGTGAATTCGCATTCAATGACGATGGCACCATGAATATCGATATAACCATAATATCCTGACTTTTTCACTACTGAGAGTCCTTCCGAAAAGTCGGAAGCATAGTCAAAAGCAGGGGGGATGGTTATTTTACCCTGTTTGTCGATAAAACCGTATTTATTGTTTTTTCTGATTTTTGAAAACCCCTCGGAAAAAGCTGAAACTTCCTGATAATCACCTGTAAAAACGGTATCTCCTTTTTCGTTAAAGCAGTAATAAATATTGCCTTTTTTACCCCATACACGGTTGTCAGAAAATGCAGTAACTTCATCATATTCAAAAGGCTCTACCAAATTAAATTTTTGGTTAAGAAAGCCAAATTTGCCATTCGGCCCTTCGACAGGGATGAGAATTTTTTTTTCCTGAGCATGCAGGGCAGAGGTAAATAGTAAAACGATTAAAACAAAGTAAAACTTAGAGATTACGGGTTTCATAGAATTGAATCATGCTTTAAAAGGCTTGCAAATATAACGCAAATTATGACGGATAAAATTGCAGATAAGTTTCCCGCAGACCATTTTGAGTAAGAGATTTTTTTTAGCTTTGCCCCAAAATAAAATCTACCATATTCATGCAGGAAAGTTTTGTTGTATCGGCCAGAAAGTACCGTCCTTCCACTTTTAAAACTGTGATCGGGCAGGATCATATTACCATACCGCTTAAAAAAGCAGTTTCCAGCGGACATCTTGCCCAGGCTTATCTTTTTACAGGTCCCCGTGGAATAGGCAAAACGACCTGCGCACGAATTCTGGCAAAAGCAGTCAATTGCCTGAACCTGAGTGAAGACGGAGAACCCTGCAATGAATGTAGCTCCTGTAAAACCTTTAATGAACAACGCTCTTTCAATATTTTTGAGCTTGATGGTGCTTCCAACAATTCAGTTGACGATATTCGTGAACTTATCAATCAGATCAGAATCCCGCCTCAGGCCGGAAAGTATAAAACCTACATCATCGATGAAGTTCACATGCTGTCGCCAAGTGCCTTCAATGCCTTCCTCAAAACGCTTGAAGAGCCTCCTGCCTATGCCATCTTTATTCTTGCCACCACAGAGAAACATAAAATCATCCCGACCGTTTTAAGCCGCTGCCAGATCAATGATTTTAAACGGCTTGAAATCAAAGATATCGTAAGGCAGCTTCAGATTATTGCTGAAAATGAGGGAATTAAAGCTGATGATGCCGCCCTTCATATTATTGCTCAAAAGGCAGATGGAGCCATGCGCGATGCACTGACCATTTTCGACAGGCTGGTGAGTGTCAGCGATGGTGAATTATCTTATGATATAGTCATTAAAAGCCTGAATATCATTGATTATGAATATTTTTTCAAAGCTGCTGAACTGATTGCACATAAGAACATTCAGGATATTTTTCTGTTGCTGGATGAGTTGATAAAGCTTGGTTTTGATTGTCTGAATTTTTTAACAGGCCTGAGTGAACATTACCGCAATCTTTTTGTGATTTCTCTTGGAGGAGCTGCTGAATTACTGGAAATTCCTGATTTGATGAAGGAAAAGTTTAAAAACCAGATTCAAATCGTCAGTAAAAGTTTTGCCGTCAATGCACTGAATATTCTGAACCAGTTTGTGCTGAGTTTTAAAGATAGTAAGAATCAAAGGCTTCATACGGAGATATGCCTGATGAAGCTGTGTTATCTGAACGATGCAGTTCATCTTGCAACCGGCTTGCAGGAGCAAAAAAAAAAAATTAATTAAGCCTGACAAAGATACTTTTGTTGAGAAAAAGCAGGAGAATGCTGTTACAGAAAAAGCTGAAGAGCAGGATGTGGCGGCAAATTCCCTGAAAAACCTGAACAGTCTCGAAAAAATATCACAGCATATCAGGTCAAATTCCGGGAAACATTCGCAGGAAAATAATGAAGGAAAAGAATCGGCTGAAGAAGAATTTATTCCTGTCAGCCGGGAAAAGTTTGAGATTGCATGGCAGGATTATCTTGAAAATCAGATCAGTAAAAGCCATCACAACCTGTATATCATTTTAAAAAAGAAGCCACCCGAAGTGATGGCTGACGGCAGCGTGCGTTTTATATTTCCCAATTCTGCCTTGTTGGATATGTTTCAGAAAGAGCGGATCAAATTTGCTGATTTTCTGTTTGAGAAATATCAGATAAGAGGTGTGAGGCTGCATATTGAGATTGAAGCACAGGGTGCGGAGAACAAAGGGGAATACCTGACCAGCCCCCGTGAGATATTTGAATTTATGGCGAAGAAAAATCCGGAAATCATCAATCTGGCAAATGCACTCAGGCTTATTCCCGAATAACAGAAAATCTTACCTTTGCACATATTTTAAAAACTCAATATTTGTTTAAAATACAGGAAAATGACAACAGGAGAAAAAATCATCATGCAAAAAGGGCAGCTCGAAGTGCCCGATTTTCCAATAATTCCCTTTATACAGGGAGATGGGACAGGCCCTGATATCTGGCGTGCTTCCCAGCGGGTATTTGACGAAGCGGTCAGAATAGCTTACGGAGGAAAGAAGGGAGTGGTGTGGAAAGAAGTATTTGCAGGGGAATCTTCATTCAATAAATTTGGCGACTGGCTTCCACAGGAAACCATCAATGCTTTTTCTGAATATCTGGTTGGCATTAAAGGCCCCTTAACAACTCCTGTTGGTGGCGGTATCAGGTCGTTAAATGTGGCCTTACGCCAGATACTCGATTTGTATGTTTGTCTCAGACCTGTCAGATATGTTTCAGGTGTACCTTCGCCTGTGAAACATCCGGAGCTGGTGGACATGGTTATTTTCAGGGAAAACACGGAAGATATTTATTCCGGTATCGAATGGCCTGCAGGGAGTGATGAAGTGAAGAAAGTCATCTATTTCCTTCAGCATGAAATGGGGATAAAAAAAATCCGTTTTCCTGAAACTTCAGCCATAGGTATCAAACCCGTTTCGATTGAAGGGACACACCGGCTGGTGAGAGCCGCCATACAATATGCACTGACAGAAAAGCGTAAATCAGTGACGATAGTCCATAAAGGCAATATCATGAAATTTACGGAAGGCGGGTTTAAAACATGGGCCTATCAGCTGGCAAAGGAAGAATTCAGGCAATATATCGTTACAGAGCGTGAAAGCTGGATAATTGACAACAAAGATAAAAATCCGGCAATCACCACTGAGGAAAATGCCCGCCTGATTGATCCGGGCTATGATATGATGACAGATGCACAGAAAACAGCCATCCGGGCAGAAGTGCAGGAAACACTGAAACTGTATGATATGCTTGGAAATGGCAAATGGAAGAATAAACTGATGATTAGAGATACCATTGCTGATATTACACTGCAGCAGGTTTTGTCGAGGCCGGCAGAATTTGATGTTATTGCCACTTTGAATCTCAATGGTGATTACCTGAGTGATGCCCTTGCTGCACAGGTTGGCGGAATAGGTATCGCTCCGGGAGCCAATATCAACTACGAAAGCGGACATGCTATTTTTGAGGCCACTCATGGAACTGCCCCAAAATATGCCAATCTTGATAAGGTTAATCCGGGCTCAGTTATCCTTTCAGGAGCCATGATGTTTAAATATCTGGGGTGGAATGAAGTCCACGACCTGATCTGGAATGCGCTGGTAAAAACAGTGGAAGAAAAAAAGGTTACCTATGACTTCCACCGGCTGATGGATCATGCAGTATTGCTGAGTTGTTCCGGTTTTGCTTCGGCTATGATTGAAAATATGAAATAGTTTTTTGCATTATTTATGGTAAAGGGTTATTTTTGCTGCATTAAATAACCTGTTTATTTGCACTAAATTTTATTTCATGAAGAAGTTATTCCCCCTTTTTTTATTTTTAATCTCACTTTTAATTTACAGTTGCAGCAGCGATACAAGGGCTACGCTAAACAAAACATTGGACAATTATGATAAAAAGATAGATAGTTTCAGCGTTTTACTCAATACTTTCAACGATCCAAGCCCCGACACTGTCATTCGGAAAATCCGGAATCTTGAAAATGAGTTTTCTCAATTGATACTGTTATCCGATAATGAGATTGAATCGCTCCTGAAACAACTGAAGACTATTCCAAAGAACAGGAAACATCTTGAAAAACGTTATCTGGAGCTTAGGTTAAAAGCCAATTTACTGATGCAGAAGATTATCTCAACCAAAACAAAACATATTGTCGCCCGCCTTGAAGAAGTCAAAAAAAGTTTAAGCCAGACCTATCAAAACATCGACAACCTCGGTCCCGCAGTGAACAATTCCATACAGGAATGGGGTAATAATCAGCTTACTGAAATAGATCAGACGATAAAAGATATACAGGACAAAATGACTATTCAGCTTGATTCCCTGAACCGGCAGTTTCTCGAGCTGAAAAAACAGGAGAAAAAATAGTATTTTCCTTCCCCTTGCATTAGTAAACTTTAATAATGCTTTACTTTTGCACTTCATTTTTTTTTGTCAAAAGAATAAAACATGCTTGTTTCCTATAATTGGTTAAAAGAATTGCTTGACACTGAAATATCAGTTGAAGAATTATCCGAAATACTGACTGCATCGGGTCTTGAAGTGGAAGAAATAAACGCCTATTCCGACTTATCCTTTATTCCGTCAGAGGTAGTAACAGCAAGAGTACTGTCAGTCGAGAGACATCCGCAGGCTGATAAACTTACTGTTTGTACGGTAGATGCCGGAAATACAGGCAGTTACAGAGTGGTCTGCGGAGCACCCAATGTAAAAGCAGGACAAATCACCGCATTTGCTCCTGTCGATACGATACTTACTACTTTTTCAGGGAAAAAGCTCGAATTGAAAAAAGCTGTGATCAGGGGGGTGGAATCGGAAGGAATGCTTTGTGCAGAGGATGAACTGGGGCTCAGCCATGACCATAGCGGGATTATGGAGTTACCACAGGATACAGCTGTTGGAATTCCTGTTAAAAATATTTTGGCAAAATACAATGACTATTCGATTGAGCTTTCTATTACCCCCAACAGAGGCGATGCAATCAGCCATATCGGGGCGGTAAGAGATCTTTCGGCTCTGAAAAAGATAAAGATAAAATGGCCTTCTGTCGATAAATTTTCAATTGATAACAGGCTTTTTCAGTTTGATGTCGATATTCAGTGTCCGGAATTATGCTACCGTTACAGTGGAGTATCTTTATCAAATGTTGAAGTCAAAGAATCTCCTGAATGGCTGAAAAACAGGCTTTTGGTATGCGGTATAAATCCAATAAACTGTGTGGTGGATGTGACCAACTATGTTATGCTGGAGTGTGGTCAGCCAATGCATGCTTTCGATATCGAAAGGCTGGAAGGAAAAAAGATTATCGTCAGAACAGCTTATAAGAACGAAATTTTCAAAACCCTTGACGACAGGGAAGTGAAACTGGCCGGAACTGAAATCATGATTTGTGATGAAGAAAAAGCAGTTGCCATGGGAGGTGTCATGGGTGGTTTCAATTCCATGATTACAGCCGGTACGACTAAGGTTTTTCTGGAAAGTGCCTGTTTTTCACCTTCCGGCATACGGAAGACTGCTTCCATGCATGGCTACTCAACAGATGCTTCCTATCGTTTTGAAAGGGGCACTGATCCTGAAATTACCGTTTATGCACTCAAGCGTGCCGCTATGTTGCTGAAAGAAATAGCCAATGCTGAGATTTCAGGCAATCTGACTGACGTTTATCCATGGAAAAAACCTCCCCGCCAGGTATCTCTTGATTTTAATTTTGTCAACCAGTTTATTGGGACCCGGATAGCTCCCGGTTTAGTTTGTGAGGTTCTTCAATGGCTTGATTATCAAATTATTAATAAAACAGATGAAAGGGTTTTGCTTGAAGTTCCTTCTTACCGTACGGATGTTTTTCGCCATGTGGATGTCATTGAAGATTTCCTGAGAATTTATGGTTTTGATAAAATTGCATTCAGCGATCAGATGAAAGGGCCTTTGCCAAGGGGAAAAGTTGAATCATTCAGCAGTTTCAATGATAAACTCAGCAATTTCCTTGTCGCAAATGGTTTTTATGAGATACTGACACCTTCGTTCATTTCATCTTCCGTGATAAATGAATATCCTGATCAGGGAAAAAAATCTTTGGTGAAAACCATTAATGCCGTCAATGTCAATTTTGACACGCTGAGGAATCATTTTTTATTTTCAGGGCTTGAAGCTTTAAGTTACAATGTGAAAAGGAGCAACTCCAATCTGAAATTTTTTGAATTTGGCAGGATTTATCTGAAAACACCGGAGGCTTATGAAGAAAAAGACCGGCTGGGCGTGTGGATAACCGGAGATATTTTTCCGGAAAACTGGAATGTCAGGGTACAAAAAGCTGATTTTTATTATCTTAAATCAATCATTAACAACATCTTAGCCCTTTCAGGCATTGAAAAGGCCGAATATAAGCAGGTCAATACAGAAGCTGAATGGTTGTCTTATGTGTTTGACATTTGCTATGAAGATTTGATAGTGGCAAGGGCAGGAATGGTTCATCCGGCACTTGCGGCAAAATATGATTTGAAAAACGAGGTATATTATGCAGAATTTGACCCGGTTGTGCTGAAAAATATTAACAGCAATACAAGAATTAAGTTTAAACCACTCAACAGGTTCCCTGTAATTCTGAGGGATTTATCCGTCATTCTTGATGAAAGGATAAAATATGATGAAATTCTTGCCTGTCTGATGCAATTAAAAGAGCCCTTGCTCCAGTCGGTCGGCCTGATAGATTACTTTACGGGAGAAAAAATTGGAGAAGGGAAAAAATCTTATACGATCAGAATTAAATTTCAGCATGAAAACCGTACTCTGAAAGATGATGAGGTGGATGAAATTATCGGAAAAATAATAAATTCGTTGCAACAAAATTTACAGGCACAGATTAGAAAATGAAAGAATTGGAGGAATTAACCGGTTCAATCATGGAGAAAATCAGGCTCCTGACAGAACAAATATCGTCATTAAGGTCTGAGAATGAGGAGCTTATTGATTCCATTTTAAAACTTAAAGAGGAAAATGACCTGTTGAAGCAAAGGGTGTCCGAATTGGAAAATAAACAGTTAAATTTGCACCTTGGATTTTCATTAGAGAAGGAAGAAAAAGAAAGATTGAAAAATAATATAAATAAATTGTTGAACGAGATTGATAAAAGTCTTGAGCTACTGAAGAGTTAACGGAAATGGGTAATCAGATTTCAATAAAAGTAAATATTGCTGACAGAATATATCCTCTGAGAGTTGAGGAAGAGGAGGAGGAGAGAATCAGGAAAGCAGCAGATCTGATTAACAAAAAGATGAGTATTTATGTTGAACAGTATTCCATTAAAGATAAACTTGCAGCCTTGTCGATGTGTGTTCTTGAGGTGATGACCGAGTATCTGACACTTGAAGAACAATCGCAACAGGAGCGTGAAAAACTTAAGAATCATCTGATGGATATTGAGCGGGCGTTGGAGTCTGTGAGTTAAAATTTCCGTTTCAGTTACTGCTTCATTCTTGCCTTTTATCAATCATTAAAAACGAAAGATATGAACTTTGTATTACCACTGATAATCGGATTAGTTGTCGCCTTCCCGACAGGCGTGTTTTTAGGCAGGAAAATTCTGGCCGGAAAACTGAAAGCTTATGAAAACGAGCTGAAAGACAAAGCAGAAGCCCTGATGAAAGAAGCAGAGGAAAAAGCTGAAATCATTAAAAAAGACAAGTTGCTGGAAGCGAGGGAAAAGTTTATGCAGATGAAAGCAAACCTTGAAAGGGAAAATCAGCAGAAAAACAAGGCATTGCAGGAAAACTTTACCAAACTGAAGGAAAAAGAAATTATTCTCAGACAGAAAACAGAAGAAAATCAGCGTAAAGAGCAGGAACTGCTACGGATGCGGGATGAAATTGAAAGGCAGACCGCTCAATTTCAGCGAAAAAAGGAAGAGTTGGATAAAATGCACCAGATGCAGGTAGAGCAGCTTGAAAAAATTGCAGGAATGACGGCCAGCGAAGCCATGGCTCAATTGATGAACAGCCTGAAAGATGCTGCCATCGACAAATCCAAAGCCGTGGTCAAGGAAATATTGGACGAAGCCAAAATAACAGCCAACAAAGAAGCCAAGAAAATTGTCATTACCTCCATTCAGAGACTGGCTTCGGAGACAGCCATTGAAAACTGTATCACTGTGTTTCCTATTGAGAATGAGGAAATAAAAGGACGAATCATCGGACGTGAAGGCCGGAACATCAGAGCACTCGAAGCAGCTACCGGAGTTGAAATTATTGTTGACGACACGCCTGATTCCATCATCATCTCCGGATTTGATCCCATGCGCAGGGAAATAGCCCGCTTATCCCTTCAAAAACTAATCATTGACGGCAGAATACACCCGGCAAGAATTGAAGAAGTGGTCAATAAAACCACCAAAGAAATGGATGAATCACTCATCGAGATAGGAGAGAAAACCTGTATGGAGCTTGGTATTTCGAAATTGCATCCTGAACTGATCAGGTTGGTCGGGAAAATGAGGTACCGCTCTTCTTATGGACAAAATCTGCTGCAGCACTCCCGTGAGACAGCCAACCTTTGTGCCATCATGGCCAGCGAGCTGGGTTTAAATCCTAAAAGAGCCAAACGGGCAGGATTGCTGCATGATATAGGAAAAGTTTCCACTGAAGACACAGAACAGCCTCATGCCCTTCTTGGAGGCACTCTGGCTGAGCGTTATGGTGAACATCCATCCGTGGTGAATGCCATTGCCTCACACCATGAAGAAACTGAAATGACCACATTGCTGGCTCCCATCGTTCAGGTGTGTGATGCCATTTCAGGTGCAAGACCGGGTGCCAGACGTGAAATCCTTGAGTCTTATATCAAGCGTTTGAAAGAAATGGAAGAAATTGCCAATAGCTTTGATGGTGTTTACAAGAGTTTTGCCATTCAGGCCGGACGCGAGCTCAGGGTTATTGTCCAGAGTGAGGTGGTTTCTGATGAAGCTGCTGATGCCATGGCTTTCGACATTTCACAGAAAATTCAGACGGCCATGACCTATCCCGGACAAATCAAAGTGACGGTCATCCGTGAAAAAAGAGCTGTTGCTTTTGCTAAATAGCTGATTTTTTAAATTAAAATTTTTCATCTTGCTTTTTATCATTGCTCATAAAGCTGAAAGAAGGCTGGTTTATGTCTGTGAGGTTTTGTTTCGTCTGATTTTGCAGGTTCCTTACCGTATCATTCCTGCTGATCGGTATTTCAATGATGAGGAGATTAAAAATCTGACGCAGGGACCTTTGATTTTCTATGGCGTTGAGCCTTCGCAAAAATCCATTTATATCCCTTCTTCAGGGCTATTGTCGGAAACCGGAATCCGTACTGAATTGCCTGAAACTTTGCTGAAAAACAATCAACTTTATATCCTCCCACAAAAGCATGAATTTCAGGGTTTTGAGTTTGACCTGTTTTCTGCTTCCTTTTATGTGCTGACAGCTTATTATTTTTATCAGACCAGAGTGTTTGATAAACATGGCCGCTACCTTGAAAACAGTAATTTCCTTGTTCAAAACAACTATTTTTCAGAACCATGGGTACAGGTTTGGGCACTATCTCTTGCCGAAAAAATGAAAGAACTGTTTCCTGAATTTTCCTACGAAAAGCCTGAGTTTGACTGGCGTATGACCATTGATGTGGATCATCCCTTTGCTTTCCTGCATAAGGGATGGAGGGGAATAGCCGGTTTTGCAAAAGATATTATTACTTTGAGGTTCAATAATTTATATTACCGTTCAAGGGCGTTTTACCATCATACTGATCCGTATGATACCTTTTCTTTTATCTGCAATGAACTATCCCCCGAAAAAACTGTTTTTTTCTTTCTCATCTGGAGAGAATCCGGATATGACGGGCATTTTACCTCAAAAAACAAGCATTACCAAAAGATAATTAAACAACTGGCTGGTAATGGATATCAAATAGGTATTCATCCTTCTTATCTGACATTTTTAAGCAGGCAGGCCATCAAGGTCGAAAAGGAGATACTGGAAGAAGTTACAGGGGAAGAGGTTAAAAAGGCAAGGCAACATTTTTTGCGTTATCGCCTTCCTCATACACCTGAAATATATGTAAATGAAGGAATTACAGATGATTTTAATGCTTTGAATGCCACAGTTCCGGGTTTCAGGTTTGGCATGGCTATCCCTTTTAAATGGTACAACCTGAAAGAAGACATCATGACATCGCTGACCCTTCAGCCCGAAATGGTCATGGATGTGACACTTCAGAATTATCTTCGGCTAGACCCCGTGCAGGCTTTAAATACCATCATCCGTCTTATAGAAAAAGTCAGGCAATATGGTGGAATCTTTTCCATGTTATGGCATAACAGCAGCCTTGCTGAAATTCATGGCTGGCAGGGCTACCGAAAGGTTTTTCTGGACGTAGTCAGCTACCTGAAACAACAGAAACCTATCTGATTATTTTTGCCTGAAACTGACGGAAGTTCCTTTGTTTAAATCAAACAAAACATTGATAATGAGCTTTTTGTCGAGGTTTATTTGTCCTTCATAAAAACAATCCTGATTGTATTTGTTTTCTTTGGTATGCCTTTCCCATTGTCCTTTGTAATTGGCAAGATTGACGATTTCGATAAAGTGTTCCCCCTTTGGAGCTGTAATGGAAATTGAATTCTTCTGACTTTGTTTATGCTCCGGAGAAACTGCTGCCAGTTGATGATCAAGGTAAATTTCGGTTTTGGTCAGGTGATTAAAACCTCTTTTTATGCCTTCAAATGAATAGTTGACGACAATAGTACCTTCCTGAGATGAAACTGCTTCTTTTTGGATACAGGACGATAACAAGAGCAAAAAAATCAATATCTGTTTTGTTTTCAGCAAGCGGTTTAAATTTCTTTAGACATATATTGCAAGGGTGAAAATAAGAAAATCAAGGGGTTAATCATTAAATTCAAGTTGTTTGCCGTTGAAGAATGGAACATTGGCAAGGTTAAGAAAACTCAGATTGCCACTGACAAAAGTGGCAAAAACTGATGATTGCAATACTTGTCCTTCAAGAGGTGACCACCCGCATTTTGAGAGGATGTTTTCCTTGTTAACCTCCATTGATTTATCGGGAGAAACCAGCACGAGGTCGGCCCAGTAACCTTCCCGAATAAAGCCCCTGTCCTTTATTTTAAAGGCTAATGCCGGATGATGGCTGGTAAATCTGACAATTTCAGGTAAAGTAAATATTCCTTTTCTGTAAAATTCAAGCAGGCCCGGGAGAGAAAACTGGATAAAAGGAATACCGGACGGACAGTCGGGATAGGGAAGCATTTTCTCGTCAAGGGTATGAGGGGCATGGTCGGTGGCTATCATGTCAAGAACCCCATCTTTTAAGCCTTTCAACAGGGCGGTTTTATGCTCTTTGCCTTTAATGGAGGGATTACATTTGATCTTCCCCTGAAAAAGTTCGTAATCAGAGGTATCGTAAAGCAAATGATGAACGGTGGTTTCGGAGGTAATGGCCTTTTTTGCAACATCAGTCTGATGATCAAGAAGTTGCAATTCATCAAGGGTGGAAACATGGGCCAGGTGGAGGCGGGTACCGTATTTCCGGGCAAGCCTGATGGCGTATTGACTGGCTTCAAAACAAGCCTGTGCAGAGCGGATGTCGGCATGGGCAGAAAAGGGAATCTCTGAAGAATATTTTTGCTTGTAAGATTTCAGGTTTTTTTGTATAATGTCCTCATTTTCAGCATGAACGGTAATTATTCCGGGGACTTCAGTGAAAATTTTTTCTATCATACTTTCATTATCCACCAGCATATTTCCGGTAGAGGCTCCTAAAAAGACTTTTATTCCGGGTGCTCCGTTTTCTTTTGCTTTTTTCATTTCTTCCAGATTGTCATTGGATGCACCGAGATAGAATGAATAATTTGCACGTGAACTAACTGATGCCAGTGAAAATTTTTGTTTTAAAAGTGGAATACTGAGCGTTTTTGGCTGGGTATTGGGCATATCGATAAAGGAAGTAACACCACCGGCTACCGCAGCATGCGACTCGCTGAATATATCAGCTTTGTGTGTCAGTCCTGGTTCCCTGAAATGTACATGCACATCTATCACACCGGGGAACAGCCATTTCCCATTTGCATCAATTTCAATAAAATCAGATTTTATTTTCGGAATCTGTCCTCCGATAAATTCGATATGTCCCTTACGAATATAGACAGAAGCATAAAATTCATCCCCTTCGTTTACGACAAGGGCATCCCGAATCAGGTAATCGGGCATATAGTGTGCTTAGCTGAATTTAATGACAATGGGCATCAGCAACATGATAAGCTCTTCATTTTCATTTTGCTGTGCAGGAGTGATAGTTCCCGGACGATTGTGCATATTCAGGCTGATCAGTGCTTCGTCATGATCGATGGTGCTTAGCATTTCGATTAAAAAGCGGGAGCTGAAGCCAATTTCCATCTCGTCTCCTTCATATTCACAGGACAGCCTTTCATGGGCTTCATTGGCATAGTCGAGATCCTGAGCGGTTAGTTGCAGCTCGCTGGCACTAATGTTAAATTTAATCTGGAAAGTGGTTTTATTGGCAAAAATCTGAAGCCTGCGAAGGGAATTGATCAGGTCTAAACGGTTAACAAGCAGTTTATTGGGTAAATCAACAGGGATGGCAGATTGATAATCGGGAAATTTTTCATCAATCAGGCGGCAAACAATAGTAAAATCGCCAATGTGGAACATGGCATTGGTTTTATTGTACAGAATTTCAACATCATTTTCAGCATCGCTCAGTGAACTTTTCAGCACATTGAGTGCTTTCCTCGGCAAAACAAAGGAGGATGGTTCTTCTGAAATCAGGTCTTTTCTGGAGTATTTCACCAGTTTATTGCCGTCAGTGGCTACAAAATTAAGGCCTTCGGGAGTCATTTCGACAAACATACCTGTCAGGGCTGCTTTTAATTCATCATTGCTGATGGCAAAATGTGTGGCGTTGATACCATTACTCAACACCTTTGCAGGAATAACAAATTCAGTGGCATCTACAATCACCGGAAATTTTGGGAAATCATCTGCTATTTCACCGGTAATTTTATATTTTCCGTTGTCAGAAGTCAACTCAATGGAGTTATTGGCTTCATTGATGGTAAAAGTAACCGGTTGCTCGGGCAATGATTTCAAAATGTCGATAATCATCTTGGCCGGAACAGCTATTTTACCGTTTTCCTTTGCTTCCACAGGGATTACCCCTTGGATGGAAATCTCTATATCGGTGCCCACAATACGAAGCTTCTGGTCTTCCACTTCAAAAAGAAAATATTCAAGAATAGGGATGACCACTTTTGATGCGATAACTCCGTTAATGATCTGAAGTTGTTTGAGCAATGTGCCGGTAGATACAATGAATTTCATAAGTCTTTTTATTATTTAACGTTTATTTAACCAAGTAGATTGGCAGCAAATATAAATTATTTTTCTGAGAGAAAATTATCGGGTTTTAATAAAATTTCACTTAAACGAAGCGTTTGAACCAACAATATATCCCCCTGCCGGCTATCTGAAAGTCCGTAAAAATATTCTTTATCTATACCAGGCATTAATTCGGCTTTTGTTGTGTTGTCGGTTGGTTTAAAATAGAGTTTCAGCCAATGCCTGTTTCCTTTTTTACCTGTGGCTTCCACGTAAACCAGAGGTGTAGCCCGAAGCAGTGAATCTTTCAGTTCTTGCTTTATATTTTTATCAGCAGCAACAAAACTCAGCTCTGTCAGGGCATACAGAAATGATTTAACCCTGATGGCAGAAGCTTTGCCAAATGTTTTCCCGTCCTGAAAATGAAGGAGCGAAAAATTGTTTATTCCATTGATTTTCAAAATAAAAGAACTGTCGGGCTGGGTAGAGTACTGTATGTTAACCTCCCGGATTTCGCCTGATTTAAACGGGAAAAGATTCTTTGATCGCCATTCGTCTTCCTCGCAGAAAAAATATCCGTCAGACAGGTAGCCATACCATCCCGGTATATGAATGATGTGGGGCTTACGGTTGCCTTTTGCCAGCGACATATAGGTACCCAAATTATCTTTGGTCGGGCCGCCTACATAGAATACATGAAAAGGGCGTTTTTTGTTTTTATGATATAGCTCCACTTTGGTGCTTCCTGCTGCCATGTCTTTGATAATATTTTCCTTAGCTGTTTCTGGAACAGGGCTTTTTATCTCCATTTTTGCCAACACTTCGAGCATCGAACTGATTCTGACCGGATGTGCTTCATATTTATTATTGACCAGCCATTTTCCTGACTGGTGGGTTAAAATGACTGAATTCCCTTTCATGTCGGCAATGAATACTTTATATATGGAAGCAGTATCCTTTACCTGAAAAGCATCGACTGGCAGGTCTATCGTATTCTTACGGTTATTGTTGACAATCAGGATAGAAGCAATCAGAAGGATGGCAAAAACTACCAGATTGACTACGGTTTTCCTGTTAAATCTTTTGTTTTCCTGCATAACGGTATTTTCTGAAAATATTGAATACTAATCCGAAAAGCATCACCACGATAATGGGTAAAACAAGATTCACAAACTGCCACTGAGCCTTGTCGCGTTTGATTTTTGCTTTGTCGAGCAATCTAAGCTTGTATTCCTTGCTCCTGAGTGCCAGAATGCCCGTATCGTCCAGTAAATAATCCGCAGCATTGAGTATCAGGTTTTTATTCCCAAAGGTTTGCTTCGTAAACCGGTCGTATCCCAATGGGTAAATCTGTTCCTTGATACGGCTGACCTGGTTGCTGATCACATCTCCGTCTGAAATGAAAATCATTTTTGTCGGTTTTCCTTCGGCTACAAAATTACCGTAGTCTTTACTGTTAAGGGTTTCTGCCGACAAACGGTTCCTGAAAAGTGAATTGAATTTTCCTTCGACCAAAACGGCAAGTATCTGCTGACCTTTGTTGAAAGTATTAAAATCGGGCTTTGTCCTCGTTTCAGCCAGGCTGATAATGGCCGGATGATATACCAGCCTCGATTGAGGTGAAGAAGTTAGTAACACGGTTTTCTTTATTTTCTTGTTCCCCACCGTATCAATGGAATTGGCAAACTGAAACAGGATGGCATTCAGTTTACTGACGATAGGATGAGTATTTTCAGGAAACACAAGCGGAAAATAGAGCCATGGGCGAAAGTCCTGCTGAGGTGTTCCCTGATTGATGATCAACGGGATAAGATGGCATTGAATATCCTGAACAAGATTGTAATTCAAACGTATGCCATAGTTGAAAAACATATCATTCAGGTTCAGGTTGTAATCCATTGTGGAAGTGTAGCCGGTCTGACCCAGACTATCGAGTTCGGCCAGCAGTGTTTCGACAAGCCAGATGACTTTGCCTCCTTTTACCACAAACTGGTCAATTTTGTATTTTTCGAGTTCAGAGAAAAATGAGTCGGGCTTTGCAACAATAATCAGGTCAATATTGTCGAGTACACCCACCTTGTAAGCAGGAAGGTTGATGCGTTTTACATCATAATATTCCGACAGGGTTGCAAAAATATCGGCTGTGTGTTGTTCATCAAGTTCTCCATGACCCTGAATGAAAGCTATGGACGGTTTTTTCTTTTCAGAAAGTTTTCGGAAAGTATTGACAAAATTAAATTCAAGGGAGGTAATAGAGTTGTGTATCACCTGTTCCGGAGGCAAACCAATTTGCTGATTCAGTAGTTTTACGGGCAATGATTTTTCTTTGTAATACACTACAGCACCAGGAAAAATGATTTTTTCCGATGATTTACCTTCTGAACGTACTTCAAGGTTGACCGGTTCCAGTCCTTCGTTGATAAGCTGGCGATAAATATTTTCCTGATCTTCCTCATTTTTTGCCGATAATGGGTCAATGAAGGTAAATTCAAGCTTTTTCCCTGAATAAAACCTGATTTCTTCGAGCAGTTGACGGGTGGATTCGCGAAGTTTACGGAAGCCTGCAGGCAATTCTCCATCCAGATATACCCTTACATAAATTTTATCATCGATTTTTTTCATCAACTCTTTGGTAGGCTGGCTGAGTTTGTAACGTTTATCTTTTGTCAGGTCGAGGCGGAAAAAATAATTTTGAAAGATAATGTTAATCAGAATGATAATGCCTGCCACAACGGCTGTCTGAATGTAGGTTTCCCTTTTCATCTGCTGAATGTCTTTCATGGCACTACCATTTACGTTTTTCGATAATCATTTTAGCAATAACAATGAAAAGAGCGGAGAAACTGATAAAATAAAGCAAATCGCGGCTGTCAAGTACACCTCTGCTGATGCTGATGTAATGTGTGTTGATGCTGAGATATTCCAGAACGGGATCAATGGGGCTGATGACTATCAGACCTCTGAGCAGGTCGAGCAGGAGATAGAAGAAAAAGCTTAAAAGCATGGAAATGATAAATGCAATAATCTGGTTATCAGTAATTACTGAAGTAAAGATACCGATTGCAGCATAACTGCTTCCCAACAACAACAAGCCAATGTAAGAGCCCCAGATGCCACCGCTGTCAACATTTCCGACAGGTACGGCAAGATGGTAAACCGAATAGTAATATATTAATGTAGGTATAATGGAAATGGCTATCAGCGTAATGCTGGCAAAATATTTCCCGAGCAGGAGTTGAAGGTCGTTGACAGGTTTTGTCAATAAAATTTCAAAAGTGCCCGATTTTCTTTCTTCTGAAAATGTTCTCATGGTTATGGCAGGCACCAGAAAGAGAAATACCCAGGGAGCTATCTCAAACAATTGGTCGAGGGTGGCATAGCCGGTGGCGTAAATGTTTGTTTCAGGAACTATCCAGAGAAATATCCCGTTGATAGCAAAAAAGACTATGATAACCAGATAACCGATGATTCCGCTAAAAAAACTCTTTATTTCTTTCAGATAGACTGAAAACATTGTGTTTATGGTTTTTGGGTTAATTGTTGAAAAATCTGTTCGAGGTTCCCGGTTTCCTGACTTAGTTCAAGGATGATATTGCCTGAGCTGACCGCAAATTCATAAATTTTTTCTCTGATTTCAGCATCTTCAGAGGTGATAAACCAGTAATTGTCTTTGTATAAAATATCTTTAACCGGAAGCGAGGAAAGGGATTCCTTTTCAACGGTATTTTTAAATCTTACTCTGACAGTAGCAAGACTAACAGGCATTTTCAGTAGTTTTTCAGTGATGTCGTCAGCTACAATTTTTCCTTTATCAATGATGATTATCCGGCTGCATATTGCCTGAACTTCCTGAAGAATGTGAGATGAAAGCAAAACGGTTCTGGTTTTCCCGATTTCCCTTATCAGGTTTCTGATGTCAACAATCTGATTCGGGTCGAGACCTGAAGTGGGTTCATCCAGTATCAGCACATCGGGATTATGAATTAGTGATTGAGCAAGTCCTACCCGTTGCCGGTATCCTTTCGAAAGCTGCCCGATTTTTTTATGTTTCTCGTCTCCAAGTCCTGTCATCTCAATCATTTCTGCGATTCTTTTCTTCCTGTTGCCCTTCAAATGATGGAGTCTGAAGAGAAATTCAAGATATTCAATCACATAGAGATCATTGTAAAGTGGATTTTGTTCGGGTAAATAGCCTATGGTCTGCCTGATTTTTAGTGGTTGGTCATATATGCTGATACCGTTTACGTAAGCCTCACCGGATGTGGGCAGGGTGTAGCAGGCCAAAATCTTCATGGTGGTTGATTTTCCCGCACCATTTGGGCCTATAAATCCTGCAATTTCACCTTTGTCAATCTGAAATGAAACAGAGGATATGGCTTCCTGGTCCCCATATTTCTTTGTCAGATTTTTAACTTCGATTGACAATGTCTGCTACGATTAAATGGTTTTATCTGCCTGCAAATTTCAGGTAAAAATGTCAATGCCAAAAGGTATTTATTCACCGGGCAGGTCAAAGAATTTATTTCCGATGTAGGGGAGGAGCGAAGTATTTTTTTCGATTAAAAGAGCTCTGATGCCTGCATTTTCAGCTGCTTCCACATCACGTGGTGAATCTCCGATTAAAAAACTTTGTTTCGGGTCGATCTGATACATGGCTATGGCTTTTTCAAGCAACAGGGTGCCCGGTTTGCGGCAAAGGCATCTGGAGGTGCTTTCATGGTGGGGACAATAAAAAAAGTCATGAATATGAACGCCATAACTCTTAAAAAAATTGCTGATGATTTTATGCATCTGCATGACATGTTTATGCTGATAGCGTCTTTTGGCTATTCCCGCCTGATTAGTAATAACGATCAACAGATAGCCTTTCTCTTGTAAAATCTGGCAGGATTCGACAATATCTTCAACAAAATCAATGTGTTCCGGTAAAAAATTGTAGTCGCCCCTTTCACTGATAATTACTCCGTCACGATCAAAAAATATGGCCTTGTTCATTTTTGGTTCCGCCAGAATGTTAATTAAGAATATTTAAGGCTTCGAAGTTAAGATAAATTAACGTTTTGTAAACGATTCATTGAAAAGGCTTACTTTTGTAGTAAAATCAACCATTGACAATTGTGCCTGAATCTTTAGTCATTATACCGACCTACAATGAGATAGAGAACATTGAGGAAATGATCCGCAAAGTCTTTTCATTGCCAGTATATTTTCATCTGCTTGTCGTGGACGATAACAGTCCTGACGGAACTGCCGGATGTGTCAAAAAACTGATGTCGGAAGAATTCAGCGAACGCTTGTTTTTACTCGAACGCGAGGGAAAACAGGGTTTGGGAACTGCTTATATTGCCGGCTTTAAATGGGCCATTGAGCATGATTATCAGTATGTCTTTGAAATGGATGCTGATTTTTCGCATAATCCTGACGACCTTGTCAGGCTTTACAATGCCTGTTCAAGATATGATTACGATATGGCGATTGGCTCCCGGTATATCAGCGGGGCTAATGTGGTCAACTGGCCTTTGAAACGGGTCTTGTTGTCTTATTATGCCTCACGCTATGTCAGCATCATTACCGGAATGAAAATCAGGGATGCAACGGCCGGTTTTGTTTGCTACAAGATTGAAGTATTAAAAACTCTCGAACTCGATAAAATCAAATTTAGAGGTTATGCTTTCCAGATAGAAATGAAATTTCTGACCTGGCTATATGATTTCAAAATCATTGAAATACCGATTATCTTCACCGACCGTACACGGGGAGTATCTAAGATGAGTAAGAAAATCATCAAGGAAGCTTTCTGGGGCGTCATTCAGATGAAACTGAACAGTCTTTTCAGGACCTATGAAAGAAAACTAAAATAATCCCCCATTTCAGTTTCCGGCTTATTCGTCTCTGATGATGACACTATCCTGCCAGCTTTTTGTATTGTTTTAGGGTTACTGTTCAGCTGCCAATTGTTATTGTTACCGCGAATAAACGCAGATTAGACCGCTGATCTTCGCGAAAATTAGCGTTTCATTAGCGAGAATTAGCGGTTTATTTCTTTTTAGGAAAATATAAATTATTGATATTAAAC
>JAAYUY010000019.1 GCA_012517435.1 Sphingobacteriales bacterium
ATACCTTATGTGGTGCCCATGAATTTTGGCTATCATGAGGGTTACCTATATCTGCATACAGGCCCCGGAGGAAAAAAACTTGACATCCTTGCCCGCAATCCTGAAGTTTCTATAGCCTTCAGCCTTGACGAAAAACTTCACATAAGACACGAAACAGTGGCCTGTAGTTATTCCATGCTTTACAAAAGCGTTGTTGCTGCCGGGAAGGTGGAATTTGTTGAAAGTCCGGATGAAAAAAAGGAAATTTTGAATCATATAATGCGACAATACACTGAAAAACAGGATTTTAGATATAATGATCCGGCTGTCAACAATGTGGTTGTGTTCAAGGTGAAAATCAGAGAAATCTGTACCCATATCAGAGAATTTGGTTGATTATGGCACTTAAGATTTTTTCTGCTTCAGCCGGCTCCGGTAAAACCCACCGCCTCACTATTGAATATTTATTGCTCTGTTTTCAGAATCCTGAAAATTTCAGGCATATATTGGCTGTTACCTTTACCAACAAAGCCACTGCTGAAATGAAAAGCAGGATTGTTAATGAATTATTCAAAATAGCATCAGGGGAAGAATCGGCTGTTTTTGCTGATATCAAAGAAAACATGCCCGGAAAGTCGGAGCTGTTTCTCAGGCTGAGGGCACAGGATATATTAAGGCATATCCTTTATAGTTACCATCATTTTAATGTATCCACCATCGACAGTTTTTTTCAGGTGGTCATGAGGGCTTTTACCAGAGAACTGG
The DNA here is from genome assembly GCA_012517435.1 of Sphingobacteriales bacterium. Classification (NCBI taxonomy): domain Bacteria; kingdom Pseudomonadati; phylum Bacteroidota; class Sphingobacteriia; order Sphingobacteriales; species Sphingobacteriales bacterium. The sequence goes on from JAAYUY010000019.1 coordinate 745, forward strand.
GCATTCATAGCGGCTATAACCTGGAACTCGACACAGAAATGGTTCTTGAAGAAGCCTCCGATCGGCTTATCAGCCAGGCAGGGAAAGATGAATACCTGATCGACTGGTTGATTTCTTTTGCAACCGAAAAATTCAATGAAGAACAAAAATGGAATTACAAAAAAGATATCCAGACACTTGCCCCTGAAAGCCTGAAAGAAAAATTTGCTTTGTTTTCTTCCCGTATTTTGACTATACTTGAAGATAAGGATAAACTGAACCAGTATCTGGATGAACTTAAGAAAATCATTAACGACTTTGAGTATCATCAGAAAAGCAATGCCGTTACAGCCACGCGGATGATAACATCAGCCGGTATGGAAGTTAATGATTTCAGCTACAAGAACAATGGGGTAGCCGGATGGCTGTTTAAACTTCTTTCCGAACCTGATAAAGAGCCGGGGAAAAGGGTATCTGAAGCGATTGACGACCTTTCAAAATGGTTTTCTTCATCTTCCGGCAAAGACATTAAAAACCGGATTGAAACACTCCTGAATAATGGACTTCTGTCGCTTACAACCAGTCTTTATGATTATCACAGGCAGCATATCATGACCTACCAGACAGCCAGACTGATCAAACAAAATATTTATGTGCTGGGGATCATTGGCTACCTGAACAGGGAAATCATCCGTTACCGGACAGAAAACAACGTACTGATGCTCAGCGATGTCAACCAGTTGCTTTATCAGATGACAGAAAGCGAGGAAGCCCCTTTCATTTATGAAAAAACAGGCTATTGGCTCAATCACCTCTTCATTGATGAGTTTCAGGATACTTCAGCTTTTCAATGGCACAACCTGCTCGTCCTGCTGAAAAACAACCTTGCTTCGGGCTATAACAATCTGGTGGTTGGCGATGTCAAGCAATCCATCTACCGCTGGCGAGGTGGCGATTGGTCTCTCTTGCTCCATAAAATCTATAATGACATTGATCATCAATTGGTTAAAAATTTTAATCTGGATGTTAATTACAGAAGCTGCCCCGAAATCATAGCCTTCAATAATCAACTGTTTTGGCTATTGTCTGATTTCCTGCCTGAAAAGTTTCTTAACCTGAAAGAAGTGGAAAAAACATCGGAAGAAGACCGGAATCTGGCAGATATTATCAGACAGGCCTACAGGGATGTGGTGCAGAATATACCTGAAAACAAAGAAAATGAAAAGGGTTTTGTACAGATTTCATTTATAAAGTCTGATGAAAATGCCAACTGGAAGGCAAAAGTGAGGGAAAAGCTGCCTGATTTGCTTTATTCGCTTCTTCAGGACGGTTATGAAGCTGACGACATGGCTATTCTGACCCGTACCAATTCGGAAGGACAGGAAATTACTTCTTTTCTGCTCGAAAATACTGATTTTACCATCGTTTCTCAGGAAACTCTCGCAATTGGTTCTTCGGTGGCAATCAGGTTTGTTGTCTGTTGCCTGAAATATTATCTCGATGCTGAAGATAAACTCAATCTCGCTGATTTACTGTTCAGCCATAATCTTCTTTTCAATGAATCTTCCCAAAATCCTGATATTGACCATCTTTTAAACTATATTCATGGGAAAGAAGAAAATGAAATCCTGTCGAAACTGAGGGAGGTGTTCAGCCGACATGCTGCTCTTTCTTTATATGCACTTACTGAGCTGATTATCAGTAGTTTTAACCTTTACCAATTCGAAAGGGAACAGGCGTATCTCTCGGCTTTTTTAAACCTGATTCTCGATTTTTCAGCTAAATTTAAACAATCTGTTACTGAATTTATTGAATACTGGGAAGAAAAAGCACACAGCCTGCCCATCCGTATTTCTGATGAAACCAAAGGCCTGAAGGTGATGACCATTCATAAATCCAAGGGTTTACAGTTTAAAATAGTCATCATACCTTATTGCAACTGGTCAATTGACCATCTTTCCGGTAAAACCCAGATAGTCTGGTGCAGGCCTGAGGAAAAACCTTTTGACATGTTCCCTGTGGTGCCTGTCAGATATGGTCAAAGAATGAAAGACAGTATTTTTCACAAGGAATATTATGAAGAAAAGCTCTATGCATGGATGGACAATCTGAATGCCATG
>JAAYUY010000020.1 GCA_012517435.1 Sphingobacteriales bacterium
ATTGACCTATGATTTTGTCAATAAAAAATGGAATAAAATTGCCGGCAATATACCAGTTACCCAAAGTCCAAACAACATAGTAGCAGCTGAAAACATTGTCTTTCTGTCCACAGTTCAGTTTGTACCCACAGTAGCTATTTATTCGTACAGGAGCCTGAATCATGGAAATACTTTTGTGGAAATGAAGAATACAGGAGTGAACTTGTTTTTACCCAACAGCCTTGTCAGGATGAGTGACAGTAATCTGTTGGCCTCTTCTGAATTAGGGGAAATGTACGTCAGCAGCGATACAGGAAATACCTGGAAAACCGGTCAGTCAGGATTACTTAACAAATCTGTCGGTTCTCTTGTTGCACTCGACAACAAACTTTTTACCGTTAAAAATTTTAGCGGAATTATCAGGTCGGATGATGCAGGACAAACCTGGACGAAAAAAAACAGTGGTCTTACTACACCTTTTGCCAATATGTACTTTTCGAAAGAAATATTTGAGTTTAAAGGAACTTTGTATGCCACAATTGAAGAAAGCCCTGATGGTCAGGTTCAACTGTTTAAATCGACCAATTATGGAGATAGCTGGACAAAAATCACCAATATTCCAACATCTGAAAAGCGGATGAGCTTTGTCGCAAAATCTTCTAATAACCTGATTATGACTTTTTTTAATGATTATCAGGACAGTTGGAAAGATACTTTAAGCAAATATTTTATAACTAACAACATGAGTACATGGTCGGTAATTTCCAACAATTTTTACACGGCACTGAATCTTGACAAAGTTTACGGGATGATAACAACAGGGAACGAGATATTCATGTTTGCCAGAACTAAAAATAATAAATCTGTAATATGTTATTCCCCCAATCTTGGAGGTTTCTGGAACACCCGCTGGGTTGACCCGCAATATAATTATGAATTTAAAAAAGTCAACAGACATAATAACTTAAGTGGCTTTGTACCAGCCTGTTATATTTATGGAACAGGAAAGATAATGTTTGCCATGAGAAATTATAGTGCTGCCAAGGAAGGTGATTCTTTGTATATTCTTGACGGATTATCGCTTATCCCGGTCAGTTTATCAGGAATTTTGCTGCCCCTTTCAATTTCACACATTGACTATATGGACGGATTTTATTATCTCAGTACCAACACTGGTGTGTATGCTTCCAAAGACCTGATGACATGGAAGAGGGCAGGCGGAAGCAATTATTATACTGGAACTTCAGTTCTGAGTGTTGCCAAAAATGATTATATTATATATGTAGGTACAAACGGAAATGGAATATGGACTATTCCTCATCAGAAAGTGAATCTTGGAAATGATGTTAATGCTTGTTATGGCGACAGTGTTACCCTTTCAGCTACCGGGCCCGACAAGGATTTTACCTGGTGTTGCGGGCTGGGAACCAATGAAAAAGTAACAACTCTGACATTGACCAACAAAAGCTATACAGCCAGTGCTACCGATGTTTTCGGATATACAACAACTGATACGGTAATGGTTTATATCAATCCCAAACCTACGGCTTCATTTACCATCGATGATGATGAGCAATGCCTGAGTAACAATAAGTTTAAGTTTACAGTGACTTCCTCCAATGTAACCGGATGGCAATGGGATTTCGGTGACGGTAAAACAGGTTCAACAAATCCAGTTGACCACTCTTACACTTCCGGCACACAATACACTGTAAAACTTGTTGTGGTTACCGATAAAGGCTGTAAAGATTCGACTACCCGTACAGTCAAATTACTGAAAGGTCCTGATGCAATCCTCACCTTGTCTGGCGATTCTGCTATTTGTGACGGGGAAGAGGTTTCGCTTTATGCCAACAGCGGTTCAAACCTGAGTTATCAATGGTTCAAAGATGATGTTTTTATCTCAGGTCAGCCTTATATCATTGCAAAGAAACAAGGCAAATATCAGGTGGTTGTTACAGATAATACTTCAGGTTGCTCCACTACCTCCGATCCGGTCAACATCAAAGTCAACAGCTCTGATTTTGGCTTGTCATTTACTGCATCTCCCCGATTTTTCACTTCACCTCCCTTTAACGTGGCTTTCGACAACCTGACACCCAACCTTACCAATTACAACTGGCTATGGTTTTTTGGTGATAACACCACTTCCACCTCAGCCAATCCTTTTCATTCCTACACCTACAACGGAGATTTTGATGTAACACTCATTGCCCAGCATAAAACAACAGGATGTTATGATACCTTTACCCGTACTGCCTATATTTCGTGCTCTGGCGGGAGCAACAATCCCTGCACCATCAATCCACAGCTCAAATATACCGGGTCGCTTATCATTTGCAAAGGTGACAGCCTGAAACTTCAGGCCGATACAGGCTGGAACTATTCCTATATCTGGCAGCTGAACAGCGTGGTTTTAGCCAATGAAACCAAATCATTTTTGTATGCCAAAGAAAACGGACAATACAGGGTGCTGATTTCCAATCCTTCCTGTTCACTGATGTCTTATCCGGTAGTGATCAGTTATTATTATACCAAAAAACCTGAAATTAAATCAAACGGGCAGTTAACCCCATGTACCAACGACAGTATGGAGCTCTTTGTAACTACATCTTTTCCATCCTATAAATGGTCAACCGGACAAACAACCAATAAAATTATCATAAAAAACTCAGGTGAATATTGGGTGACTGTAACTACCCCCCAGGGTTGCAAGGTAAGCAGTGATAAATTTTCAGTCAACAAATCGCTGATTCCCCAACCTGAAATCTGTATTGTTACCGTAGAGCCAAACAGTAAGCGAAACCTGATTGCATGGGAGAGACCGAATACCAAGCTGATCAGTCATTATAATGTTTACAAGGAAACCTATCAGGCAAATGTCTATGACAAAATTGGTACTGTTCCTTACGATTCGGTCAGTGTATTCCTTGATACCAATTCCACTCCGAGAAAATTTGCCAACAGATACAAAATCACGCTGGTGGATACCTGCAATGTAGAATCAGCGCCCAGCAATCATCATAAAACCATACATCTGGCCACCAGCCCGGGCAATCCCGGTGAAGTCAACCTTATCTGGAGCCATTATGAAGGATTTCCTTTCAGCACCTATAAAATTTACAGAGGTACCAATACCAGCAATTTCCAGTTGATTGATTCTATGCCCAGCAACCTGAACTCCTATACGGATATCAATCCTCCTTCCGGTATTGTGTTTTATATGGTTTCAGTGGTGAAAAAGGATACCTGTTATCCGGCCATCAAGAGAGGAACCGTTAATTCTGGGCCTTTCAGCCAGTCAACTTCCAATATAAAGGATTATAATGCCAACCAGACTGATTACCTTGAATCTGATCCTAAAAGTCTGACATTGGATACCAATGCAGGGACGAAGGTTCTAAACGTCTGGACAAACAAAACTTCGTGGAGTGCTACTGTTGACCAGTCGTGGCTCTCGCTGACCATCAATCCTGACGATAACCTGCTGATTGTTGATTATCAGGCAAATACAGATAAATCGCAACGGACAGCAACCATAACCATCTCGGCATCGGGTGTTCCTGATTTGCTCATTCCCGTAACACAAAGTGGGACCAGTGATATCCCGTCTTTTGACAACCTCAGCATCTCTGTTTTCCCCAATCCTTCTCAGGATTATTTCTTTGTGGTAATTCCTGAAAATTCAGGAAATTTCGAATCACTCCGGATGATTGATATTGCTGGCAAAGAAGTTTTCAGAACAACTGATCAGCAGGGAAATGTTTTGAAGATCAACAGGCAAGGATATGCTCAGGGGTTGTATCTGCTGAAAATTGGCATCAGCGGAAAAGTTTATTTTGCCAAAGTGATACTGAATTAATCACGGTAAAATTCAGTTACCAGTGGTTAATAAATGATATTTTGAACAGGCAGCTGATTTTCAGGTAAAAAATCAAGCATTGCATTTATCAGGACAAATGATCTGAAGAAAACCAGGTCGCTTGTCCTGATTTCCTGTTCAAAGATACGCCCTTCATCCAGCAGTCGTTGACGGCAGGTTCCTTTCAAAAGCGGAGTGGCCGGGGTTATCCATTTTTCTCCGTCAGAAAAAAGGATATTTGCACGGGAAGTATCCGTCACAAAGCCGTTTTTTGCAATCAGAATGTCATCGGCTTTTCCTTTCAGGGAAAACAGTTCATTCAGTTTTGAACGGTCGGCAAATTTAAATGGATAGGATATGCGATTATTTTCAATGATTTTCAAGACTTTGACCGGTGTTTTAACATGAGGGACATATTCAACCTGCCTGATTTCTTCATCATAAATAATGCGGCATTTGTATGTTTGTCTGAAGGCTTCATCGGGGATATGCAGTTCTTTTTTCAGATTAAAGCTTCTCGTGACACTGAAAACTTTTTCAAGGCTGTATTTCATGCGATGTTCATGATAAGCAGCATGACAGGGCAAACCCTTTTCAATTCTGATGGTTTCAAGCAACAGGGACATATACTTTGTCGATTAATTCCCGATATTCCTTTTTTGCTGATGAGTTGACCGTTATTCCGCCTCCGCTCCGGTAGAAATGCCTTCCGTTCTTTTTTTCAATAAAACGTATCATCACACAGCTGTCGAGTTCATTCCCGTCAAAGATACCGCAGACACCTGTAAACCAGCCCCTGTCGTTTTTTTCAACGGCTCTGATGATTTCAACAGTTTTTTGTTTGGGTGCTCCGCTTACTGAGCCAGCAGGAAGTAAAGTGAAAATCAGGTCACCTAGTCGCTGATGAAAGTTTTTTCCCGGTTCGCCTGAGATTTCGGAACTCATCTGAATCAGTTGTTTTTCATGAGTTTTGATGTAGGAAAGATACCGGAAGCGGTCCACTTTTACATTGGCAGAGATCATGGCAAGATCATTACGGAGCAGGTCCACAATGGTATAGTGCTCTGCAAGCTCTTTTTTATCTTTAAGTAATTTGTTTTCAGCATTTTCAGTACTTGCGTCAATGGTACCTTTCATCGGATGGGTATAGATTTTCCCATTTCTGATCCGGACAAATGTTTCAGGTGAAAAAAATGTAAACTCATCGCGGTACCATACCTTGTAGGGCGCATCGGCCATGGAAAAAATTTCCGGCAGACTTGCATTTACATCTATTTCTGTTGGAAAAGTCAGGTTGAGCAGGTAAGAATTTCCATGCCTGAGCTCCTGCCTGACTTTCTGAAAAGCCTGCTGATATTCAGTGAACGCAATGGGTTTTTTAACCAGATTTATCTCCCGATGTTTTTGCATTTGAGCTGAAAAATTTGTTTTGGCGGGGAAATGAAACAACAGGATGGAAGGATCTATTTCGTCCAGAGGAATGACGAATGGTTTAAGCATTTCAAAATCAATGCAAAAGAAAAAAGGTTCCCTTTTTCTCCCCAGCTCATTCATTTTATTCTGCACAAGGTCTTTCAAAACAGGGTAATTGCTATTGATTAAAATAATCTATTATTGCACAAAATTATGCTTAATTTGTAATAACGGTCATGAGTATAGTGAGATAATCAGGCTTTTATCAAAAATCGGATTTAAAAGCATTTCTATTGAAATGAACTTCATAATTTTGAAGAGGAATTGTTTAATGAATAATGAAATATTTGCAGAGATTGTCCTGCAGAAATGAAATAATGCTGAACAAAAAATGGGTGAATTATTGACGATCAGGGAAGCAAGCAAATGGGCAACGGAGTATTTGGAAAAACGTGTTACACCTGCCAATATTTCTTATTTGATTCATTACGGAAGAATCAGTAAATTAGGAGAAAACGGTAATCCTTTAGTCTTAAAGGATGAGTTGATTGAGTACTATAAAACCCACAAAAAGACACGGAAAGAGGCATGGCAAGAGATTCTTGGCAATGATTTGAATTGGGCACTTTCTTTTGAGGAGTACAAAGAAGCTGAAACAACCAAGCATGTTCACAGATTACATCCCTACAAAGGAAAATTTATTCCGCAATTGGTCGAGTACTTTTTAGATGGTCATACGGATAATTTTAAAAAGGAAGTATATTTCAAACCGGGTGATATTATTTTAGATCCATTTTCAGGCAGTGGGACGACCATGGTTCAGGCATGTGAACTTGG
>JAAYUY010000021.1 GCA_012517435.1 Sphingobacteriales bacterium
GAATAATTCCCCGAATGCACATTGGTAAATTCCTTTTTTACAGAACTTACGCCAAGGCCTGATAGCAACATATTGGGGGTTATCCAGTGATCAGGTTCTTCATAATTCCCTGTTTTTGTCCAGTTTTCAAAATTTCCATTCGGTATTTCCTGAGAAAATACTGAGAAGAAAATACCGGTTAAAGCCAAAAATGATACAAGTGCTTTCATCTTATTCAATAAAATTTAATTTTTCAATGACAGGGTCAAGTTTATGTCTGGCATGAAGCCGGTGAGCAACATACATAGCTGCATCAAACAAAAGCAAAAAACTTCCCTGAAACATCAGGGCAGTGCCGTAGCCGGCCAGTTTACCGTCAGTGTCGTGCTGAGCAGCCCTTTCATTCAGGTAAAGACCTGCAAAAATATAGGCCACATCCAGCCCTGTATTAAGCAGAAAAAGTTTTTCAGTCTGATGCTGTTTTCTGATGATCTGCTGAAAAGTATAATCGTGCTTTTTGTTCATACCGGATGAAACAATCGATACCGATGCCAGTCCAAGATTGACCACGTTCCAGTAAACATTTCCCTGCCAAAGATAATGCAAAGCCGACAAAGTTGTCTTTGACTGAAAATATACCCCTGTACCTATATTCATCACCGACCAACCTGCCAGCGTAAACATACCAAAACGGTTAATCCGGCTGTATTCATGATAATATTCATCAGGAAACGATTGATATTCCGGCAGTGATTGAAACATTCCGGCAGAAAAAACTCTGTCGTCAGCATTAAATGAATAATCCCTGAGCTGTGCCTTAGAAAATAAGCTCATGAACATTATTATCGTAAAAAGGCAGATTATTTTAAATAAATTCATCAGACAAAGGTAATAAATTTTACAAAAATCAACTTTCAGATTACCTTTGAGCTTCATAAGATGATTTCAAATGAAAAAAACAGCCATCATTTTATTATCGCTTTTCACCGTTACAGGATTAAAAGCCGAAAAACCCGATTCATTAAAATATTGGAAAACAGGTGGAATGGGGTCTTTGCTATTTTCACAACTTTCCCTGACCAACTGGGCAGCAGGAGGACAAAACTCCATTTCGTTTAATAGTTTTTTTAACCTTTTCTCTAATTATAAAAAAGAGAAAACCACGTGGGACAATACTTTCGATATTGCCTACGGAATTACAAAACAAAACGGTCTGCCATCCCGCAAAGCTGACGACAGAATAGAATTAAATTCGAAATATGGCCAATATGCCTTTAAACACTGGTATTATTCAGGATTATTGCAACTCAAATCGCAGATGGCTTACGGATACAAATATCCAAACGACTCTGTCAGAATTTCTTCCTTTATGGCTCCGGGCTATCTGTCGGTGGCTATTGGTATGGACTTCAAGCCTTCTGCAAAATTTACCCTTTTCATTTCCCCGCTTACTGGTAAGGGAACCTTTGTCATCGACACTTTTTTATCCAATAAAGGGCTTTTTGGGGTGGATGCCGGAAAAAAGTTCCGGGGCGAATTTGGCGGATTTATCAAATCCATGTTTAAATATGAAATCACAAAAAACATTACCTTTCAGACCAAGATCGACCTTTTCAGCAATTATCTCAAAGAACCCCAGGCCATTGACGTGAACTGGGAAACCATGACTGCTTTTAAACTTGGAAAATACATCTCAGCCAACCTCAACACCCTGCTGATTTACGATAAAGACATTATGATCAAAGATGAAAACGGGATTGAAAAAGACCGTGTTCAGCTGAAGGAGCTTTTCGGCCTGGGGTTTTCTTACAAGTTTTAGGTTTAACGAAGAAGGTGGCTGAAAAACAAGCCCTGATATAAATGTTGTATCTTTGCAAACTTATTTTTCGTTTTATACGGTTTAATAATAATCTATGAAAGAATTCAGGTTGCTGGCCATTTCTCCTGTTGACGGAAGATATGCAGGCAAAGTGGTCGAATTACAGGCTTTTTTCTCGGAATTTGCCCTGATAAAATACAGGATTTTTGTCGAGATTGAGTATTTTATTGCACTGTGTAATTTTCTGGATGAGTTATCTGGCTTTAATAAAAAAGATTTTCCGGTTCTCAGAAAAATCCATGAAGAATTCAGTCTTCAGGATGCCATGCGGATAAAGGAAATTGAGACGGTTACCAACCATGATGTCAAAGCAGTAGAATATTTTCTGAAAGAAAAATTTGAACAACACAACTGGAAAAGTTTTAAAGAATATATCCACTTCGGGCTCACCAGCCAGGATATCAATAACACGGCAGTTCCCCTCCTGCTGAAAGATTTTACTTTTCAGTTTTATATGCCCACACTGACCAATATTATCAATGAGTTGGAAAGCCGTGCCAGAGAATGGCAACTGGTACCCATGCTGGCACGTACACACGGTCAGCCGGCCAGCCCTACCCTTCTGGGCAAAGAAATAATGGTTTTTGTTGAAAGGCTTAACGAACAGCTCAGACAACTTTCCCACCTGCCTTTCAAAGCTAAATTCGGAGGAGCAACCGGCAATTTTAACGCTCATTTTGCTGCATTTCCCGATAGCGACTGGATTAATTTCGCCAACAACCTTCTAAAAAAATTTGGTCTTGAACGCCAGCAATATACTACCCAGATAGAACATTACGACAATCTGTCTTCTTTGTTTGACAACCTGAAGAGAATCAACACCATACTGATAGACTTTTGCCGCGATGTCTGGCTGTATATTTCCTTTGATTATTTTACGCAAAAAATCGTTTCCAGCGAAGTCGGGTCATCGGCCATGCCTCACAAAGTCAATCCGATAGATTTTGAAAATGCCGAAGGGAACCTTGGTGCCGCCAACGCCATGTTCAACTTTTTGTCTGAAAAATTACCGGTCAGCCGTCTCCAACGCGACCTCACCGACAGTACTGTTTCGCGGAATATCGGGGTTCCGTTGGCTCACACCATTATCGCTTTTAAATCAATTGAAAAAGGATTATCAAGGCTTCAGCTGAATGCAGAAAAAATAAAACAAGACCTTGAAAATAACTGGATAGTGGTTTCGGAAGCTATTCAGACCGTATTACGTAAGGCGGGCTATCCTCACCCTTATGAAGCTTTGAAATCACTAACCCGTAAACATCAGAAACCGGGGAAGGCCGAACTCCATCAGTTCATTGATTCCCTTGATATTGACGATGAGCTGAAAGCCTATCTTAAAAGTATCACTCCGTTTAATTATACAGGAAAAATTATCGATTTTTCAGAACGGTAGTGCCAAGCATCCGGCTAAAAACTTTTGCTCCCTGATTATTCAGGTGGTCTGCATTAAAGAAATATTCATTTCTGCCTTTAAAATAGTCGCTGAAATCGTAAAATTCAACATTTTTTTCTGAAGCTAAAAGTTTTTTAATCAACATATCACTTTCTTTCCTGACTTCTTCCGGTATCAATTCGTTATAATATTGACATACAGGCATATAAATCATTATGACCTGTATATTTTTTTCCGAAGCTGACTGAATTAATTGCTGAAGAAATCTGAAATTTTTTTTGATTATTTTCCTGTCAGAATGCTGTAAAATCCTCTTTAATGTGGTTTCTGCATCTCTTTTTAATTCCGCAGCATTCATTTTTCCTATCGCTAAACGCTGCCCGTCATCCATCAGATATTGCCCCTCTCCTCCCGATGTTGGTGCTTGTTCCCGCTTATACACTCTGATTTCTTTTTTCTCTATATCTCTGTCTATCAAGTCATTAAAAAATCTTCCCCTGTTCAGCCAAAAAACAGAAGCATTGAGCCAGAACTGAAAATCGAATCCCCTGCGTGGCCAGATACCCAAAGAGAAAAAATAATCTTTTACAAAATAAGGAGACGAATTCTGCTCATCATAGCGGAATATAAAAGGATCAATTGCCAGAACGATAACCTTGATTCTTTCAAGTTTTGGCAAATATTTTTTTATTGTCTGACTGGTGAAATACAAATCCTGAGCACTATATGCCAGATTAAATGAGGGAATATTTAGTTGTGAAGGATCAATTCCCTTTTCTGCATGGGAGTGTCCGGTGATAAGGCAAACCGTCTTATCAGCTTTTTTTTCAAAACAGGCATATTTCAAAGGTAAATCGGAGTGACCAGGATAAATCTGACGGGCTGTCATTTCTAAAACCAACAGAAAGGTAATTGGTATCAGACTGAAAATCAATATTTTTTTCCAATAACTCATCAAAACTGAAAATAAATGAATTCAATATTGCCAAAATATCCTGTCATAAAAATAAAAGCCAGCAACAGATAGAAAAATCCCCAGCGAAGCCAAATCTTTTTGCCGGAAAGAAAGCTTTCAGGACTAATGTTTTTTCCGCTGTTTTCGAAAAAAATCAGCAATGCCAAACCAGCTAAACCTCCCATAAAATATTGTTGCATCGGAATTTCCGGAAACGTAGCAGCTCCCCATTCTGAAAATATACCCTTAATCATCCATATTGCCTCCTTCAGATTGTCTGCCCTGAAAAAGATAAAGGCAAATACCACGAAAGAGAATGTCAACATTCTTGATAAAATCGTATAAATATTTGATTTTCTGTTTATCCCGATTTTTTTCAGAAATTTAATCCTTATTTTTTTGGTTGAAAATTCAATGATTAAGCAGAGCCCGTGCAGTAAACCCCAAATTACAAAAGTATAATCGGCTCCATGCCACAAACCGGTTAGGAAGAAGGTAAACAGAATGGTAACAGAATACACCATCACATTATTCAGGAAGGAATATCCGTTCAACCACTTCCACTTTGAGACCTTCCATGCCAAAGGAAGGAATACATAATCACGGAACCACGAAGACAGGGAAATATGCCATCTTTTCCAGAAATCAGAAACTGAAACAGCTGAAAAAGGAAGGTTAAAATTCTGGATCAGCCTTATACCCAAAAGTCTTGCACTCCCGACTGCCATGTCGCTATATGCTGAAAAATCACAATAAATCTGAATGGTAAAAAGGACAGCTGCCACCAGGTAATGAAAACCATTATAAATTGAAGGATTCTGAAAGACTTCATTAACCCACATCGACAGGTTATCGGCAATAACAACTTTTTTAAAAAGTCCGTAAATCAGGTATTTCACTCCTGCAGAAACATCAGCCATGTTAATGATTGTCTGAGATTTTTTTAACTGAGGAATGAGTCTGGAGGCTCTTTCAATCGGGCCGGCTACGAGTTGAGGGAAAAAAGATATAAACAGTGCGAAATGTCCGAAATGTTTTTCAGCGGTTAATTGCCTGCGATACACATCGATCAGGTAAGCAAGTGCCTGAAAAGTATAAAATGAAATTCCGACCGGAAGCAGGATATTCAAAGAATGGCTGACTTTAATAATTTTCAGGTCTGATAGGATAGTCTGAAAAAATCCGGCATATTTAAAAACAGCGAGAATGCTCAGATTTACAAGAATTCCGACCCAAAGCCAGCATTTTCGCCATGGTTGGCGGTTTTCTTTTTCAACCAACCGGGCAGTTAAGTAAACAATAAGCGTAGTAAGCAGAATCAGGAGTAAAAAAGCAGGTTCCCAACAGGCATAAAAGAAGTAACTCGCTACGAGCAACAACATCCAGCGGTACCTGACAGGAAGGCTGTAGAAAAGAATAACAACTACCGGTAGAAAGACGAAATATGATAATGTATTGAAAAGCACGGGCGAATTTAAAGCGGCAAATTTATACCAATTTGAATGAGTAATTAGTCTGATCAGTTAGTGAGATACGAGTTCAGGTTGATGATTTAAGTATTCCGCATTTATACTGCCTACTGAGGACTGCCTGGTGCATATTCTCATTTTCCGCCTTCCATATTCCGCTTCCCGCATTTATACTGCATACTGAGGACTGCCTGGTGCCTACTTATTTATATGCCTGTCAGAAACTACCAGTCGTTGTCCTTTTTCTGAGTGCCGGTTTGCATGTAAGATTTAAGATTATCAATTATTTTCGTGATTTCGGCATTCAGGTTTGCATAGCGTTCCAGTGCATTTTCCTTTTTACATTTGTTGGGATCCATCCAGACTTCGATACCGGGAGAAGTACTTCCCTGATAAGACCGGAAATTGCGGAAAACATATTTATAACGTCCGTCTTTTACATAAATCTCGATGTTGTAGTCGATGACCACATCCACCACCTTGTTTTTCTTTTCCATTCTGAAAAGGGTAATCCTGTCTTTTAAACGGATAAGTCCTTCGTCCTGATTTTTTTCAGTGATTTTTGAAGCTCCTGCTGTAAAATAAGAATTGATCCATTCAATGGCCCTTGCGTATAACTGATCTTTTGTCAATCCGCTTTGCTGTACTACTTCTTCATAAACGACAGCTTTCTGATCTTCCTGGTAAGGAACACCCCATTCGTTTTGTGCTTTCAGGCTGAAAACCAGCACCATATTACACACAATAACGAAAAGAATTCTATTCATTTTCCGCATGCAACTGTTTTTTGATTTCCGCTAACTGCTGCAAAAATTTAACCGAACAAGCCTTTAACATTTCAGCCACTTCATTCACCCTGTCAAAATCCCTGACATTAGCTGCTTCTTCAATTTTATGGCATAAAGTGTTTAACTCAGTATCGTGAAAAATAAAGGCATAACTTTCCCGTATATGAACAGCATAATAGCTTATTTCCCAGTGATTCTGGTTTTCCACATGCGTCATCAGCTGAGAAAATTTTAGTGGAAATTGTTTTTCAGTTTCATCAACAACTTTCGCAAAATCGGAATCTTTCAACTGGGCAAATTTCTCCCTTGCTTTTTGATAATCAATCATTTATTTTAAAGACTAAAAGATTTATTTATTTAACTTCCCCGGCTTTCAGTTGCTCTTTGACAATGCTGTCGGCCTGTGCATCGAGTTTGACTTTACAGTTTTCAACCGGACAGTTGATAGCAGGCTCTTTGTGGTAGCGGTTGCTACCCGGGTGCCAGCCAAATAAAATCAGGAGGGCAAAGAAGCCGATAATATAACCGATAGCCACATGCCAGCCTTTGCGAAGCCACAACATCACATTACGTCCTTCAGGAAATTTATTGGTAATGGCTACCCCTGCCGAAGAGCCAAACCAGATCATTGATCCGCCAAATCCAACTGTATAAGCGAGCATGCCCCAATCGTAATGTCCCTGATCGATACAGATTTTTGTCAGCGGGATATTGTCAAATACAGAAGAAACAAAACCCAGAATGAAAGCCGACATCCAGGAGGCATCGGGCAATGTTTCAACAGGCATGAGTGAGGCAGAGGTTACCAGACAAAGAAGGAAAATAGTTCCTTTAATGGCATTTTTGGTTTCATTAAACGGTAACTTTTTGAAAATAGCGCCAATAAGAAGAGCTACCCAAACGCCAAGAGCAGGCATATCGTAAAAATAATTTGCCAGAATAGCACCAACCAGTATTAAACCGACAATGGCTACCCTTCCCCAGTCCACTTTGGCTCCTACCGAGGCATCTTTCTGAATACGTTGGTGCTTGTCTTGCTGAAAAGAAGCAAACCATGCAAAAAACAGGAAAGCGAATCCGGCAGCAATGAATGCATGCAATACTTCAATTGGATTCGTTCCGGCTATCCACATCATGGTAGTGGTTGTATCGCCAACCACACTGCCGGATCCCCCTGCATTGCTGGCAGCCACAATAGCAGCCAGATAACCAATATGTACTTTTTTATGAAAGACCACCAGAGCAATGGTACCGCCAATCAATGCGGCTGCAATATTGTCGAGAAAAGTGGAAAGGATAAATACAAATATCAGCAATACAAAAGGGCCTTTCCAGTCATCAGGAAGATAATTGGGTAAAATGTCGGGAACACCGCTTTCTTCAAACAATTTGGCCAGAATCGCAAAGCCCAGCAATAAACCCAGCAGGTTTAACAAAATTCCCCATTCTCCTGATCTGCTTTCCTTGTCTATCAGTTGTTCAGCAAATGGTGTTTGTCCGATAAAATGTTCAACAAAATTGAAGTGAGTCGTAAAAATGAATTTGTATAACAATATGACAATCAAACCTATCAAAGCTACCCAAAAGGTTTTATCATGAAAAATGGCTACGCCAATCAATACCAGAGCAAATAAAATGAATTCAATCCTGATATTTCCGATCGATGGGCCGGTGCCAACCGAACCTGAGGCAAATGATAAAACAGGTAAAAGTGTGAACATAAGGATTCCACTGAAAATAGTCAGCATCATTACCACTTTCTTATTCAGAAAATTTTTAGGGATAAACATTATTTTATTTTTCATAGCTACAATTTTTGTCAGCGGCAAATGTAAAGAGTTTTAATTTCAGGCTAAAAAAAATAAAAAATTATTTTATACTGATTATCAAAGCATTAAGCTTTTATTTTTTTGAAATAATCTTTCAGATATTCATCGGGGACAAGTAAATTTGCACCGGATTTTTTTAATAGCGAATTAATGACAAACACGTTTGGATATTGGTGGAATCAGTTGGTTTACGGAAGGTACAGCAGTAAATTCAATGAATACTGTCAGCGAAAAGATATTCCCACTCCATACCGTCTATGTTTTGCTGAAGATCCTATCGACCATGTTCACGAAATACTGAACCTGAATGAAAAAATACCTGTTTTTCATACTTCAGTTGAAATTCTCTTCGAAAAGCAAAAATTTTCCATATCAAGGAAAAAACTGATTATTACTTACGGTCAGCCCCATTCCTATTCTGTGATGAAAATAGGGGAATACGACCTGAATGCCTTTTGTTACAAAAAAATATTCAAAGGAAAAAAGGTTAAGTGTATCTATTTCTTTTACAATGATAAATTTTTCATGGGGCAATACACTTTTTCAGAATATTCTCCCCATTTGATTCAGGAAATTTCAAGCCTTTTTATTGAGAAATTTCAGGTGCCGGAAGCCAAAGATCATGTTTCATTCTATCTGGAAGATGATTACAACCACAGATTTATGATTCAGGATACCGGATTTTCTGTTAATTGCAAGTTTGTCTCACTTGCCAATGAAAATATTATCAAGCCGCTGATTGA
>JAAYUY010000022.1 GCA_012517435.1 Sphingobacteriales bacterium
AATTATAAGAATGCTGAGGGTTTTGAAGGGTAGTACTGTCGTTGTCTCCAAATTGCCATCTGTAGCTTAAAGTTCCGTAGCTGATAGTACTGTTTTCTGTAAAAATAAATTTGTTGCCTGATAGACACTGTGTACTGTCATTTACCTGAAATGAGGCAGCCGGCATCGGCCTGACATAAATTGTGTTATAGGTAGTATCGTAGCAGTTGGAATCTGACTTGGCAATCAGGGTTACTTTAAAACTGTCGGAATATGAGAAAGAGTAAGGGTCAGGAGAAATTTTTGTACTCGAATCCCCGTTGCCGAAATACCATTTATAGGTTAGGGTACTGGAAGAACCGATGGAAGAATTATTATCGAGCAGGAAACTGTTACCGGTCAGGCATCTTGAATATTCATCCACATAAAACTCGGCTTTTGGGGAATGCTTGATATACACCTGCATAGTGGTCGAATCATATCCGCCATAGTCGGATATTTCAACCAGTTTTACCGTATATTTTCCGGGTTTGGCGTAAACGTGTACCGGCTCTTTAAGGTCGGATGTATCTCCATCTCCGAAATCCCAGTGGTGCCAGTTGATAGTTCCGCTGGCAATGGTGGAATTGTTAATAAACTTAAATCTGTTTTCATTAAAACATTGAATGCTGTCGGTGGTAAATTTTGCCCTTGGACGGGGATGAATCACGACTATGTGCTCGATGGTATCTACCGTATTACATTTCCAGATGATTAACCTGACCCGGTAATTACCGGTATCGCAATAGGTATAGCTTGGATTGAATGAAGTACTGGTATGCGGCTGACCGGCACAGGTATCATCAAAGAACCAGCGTACTGAATCAATACGCATAGAGTCGGCAATGACAAACCGGGTAACCATGTCTTCGAAATTGCCGATATAGCTGAATCCCAGATTAGGATTAAAATAGGACTGGACAAAGGTTGGCAGCCCCATCTGTGAGCTGGCTCCTGTGTTAAGGTTTACCCCGACCTGCTGATAGTTGCAGGAAGTTCCAAGTTTATTGGGATAGTTGATAACACTCAGATAGCCTTTATCAGCACGTGCAATATATATTTTTTGATTACTGGCCATCTGCAGGGCACCGTAATTCCCTCCACTTGAGGCGCTTTCACTGGCTATTATTTTTTCCGAATTCCGGACAGCTGTCTGGCTTCCGGCATTGAGGTTCCATTGATAAACACGGTTGTATTCAGGGTTGGCCGTACTCCCGTAAACTCCCCATGTGGTACCGTACAAAATATCTCCATTTGCAGAAAACTCTATTCCATAAGCACCTTTGTATTTGTTTTTCAGCCTGATCATGTTGCTGACAACCCCTGTGGTATAGTTGAAATCATAGATCTCAAAAGCTCCGCTGCTATCGGGGCAACTGACTGCACTTGCAACATTTCCGCAACCATCATATCCGATGGCCAAAGCTATTCTTCTCCCGTCCGAAGAAGCTTTCATGTATCCTCTTGAGCTTCCGTAACCATAATTGTCTCCGCCCTGGTGAACGGTTCCTATTGTAGTAACCACAGGACTTGAAATTCCGCTGGGTGTAACCAGATAAGCATAGAATTTATTTCCTGCTGTGCTGCTTCCAATCTTAAAATCATGGGCAATGACCCATATATCCCTGTTGTTGCAATGCCTGACTGCTGTAATTTTTTCTGCCATCTTTACCCCTGATGGGGTCAGCAGGACATTTTTTTTCCCTGTAATAACACCTCCGAGGCCGCTGTTGAGCTGCATATCAATCATGGTGTAACGTAATCCGTTGTTCAGATTGTTTTGAGTGGCGTCAATGGTGAAAATGTAAAAGGTATCTTTACTGCCGGGTGCCTGAACAATAACGCCTGACTGGGTGGCAGAAGAATGCCCCATTAAGCCCGTGGCCATTACCTGATGATTCTTGTTCCAGACCGTTTGTCCGTCTGTATAAAAAAGCAGATTACCATTGGAGTCGGATATGGTGGCGGTACCTTCAAGATTGTTAGTAGCAGTGGTTTGTCCTCCTGAGACTCCCTGTGGACTGCCATTGACAAATTTTACTCCCGCATGATGCCCGAAAAACCAGTTGTCTCCCTGTTTGGATTGTCCTTCCGCTTCATAATAAAAGCCGCTCAGACTCACTAAAGCCAGCATCAGAAATTTCAATATTTTCAAATACTGCTTCCTGCCTGTCATGGTCTTTTTATGATTTTGAACATGGTAATCCGTTCATTTTCCTGTATCTGGAGATAATATATTCCCGCTTTCAGAAAACTTAGATCAAGTGTTGTTTTTACTGTCCCTTGTTCAGAAGGTAATTTTTCAGAAAAGATTTCCCTGCCTTCAGCACTGAATATTCTGATAAAACACAGCTCTGTTTCTGTTGGAAATTCAATATTGATATAGTTTTTAGCCGGATTAGGATAAACTTTGATTTTAACAGGCTGGTAATCGTGGAGCGAACCCAGTGGTTTAATTTCAATGTTGATGCTGTCGGTTCCGCTACATCCGTTGCTGTCGGTAACGGTAACAAAGTAAGTATGCATGCCAGGGTTTTCTGAAGTATCGATAAAATAATTACGGCTGGTCGAGCTGTCGTGCCACAGATAACTGACAAAACCCTCTCCTGCATCCAGCAACAAAGTGCTGGTATCGTTGATAACGGTATCATTTCCTAAAAATACTCGTGGATTTTCAAATACGATAACGGCAGAAATAAAAGAATCTTTACAGCCAAAAGCGGAAGTTGCCATTAGTTTAACATTGTATTTTCCTGATTTACTGTAGGTTTTTGACGGGTTTTCATTGTCCGAGGTGGTCTGGTCGTTAAATTCCCAAAAATAAGACAGCAATCCGAACTGAATATCCGAAAGATTCTGAAAATCAAACTGATTGCCTGACAAACACTGCATACTGTCATTGACTGTAAACAATGCCTTGGGCATAGGTTTGACGTAAACTTCTTTGATGATACTGTCGCTGCATCCTTTGTCAGAAACAACCACCAGTTTTACTTTAAATGTATCCACTTTTGAATATTGGTGGCTGGCCTGTTGGGATTGAGTGGTGCTTCCATCCCCGAAAAACCAGTTTGACGTATAACTTCCTGATTTTAAAACAGTCTGGTTTGAAAACGAATAGTTATTTCCCTCAATGCACTGTGAACGCTTATTGATGGAAAAGCCTGCAACCGGCATGGGATTTACGACAACCTGCCTCGTGATGGAATCCTTACATCCTTTTTCACTGACAGCAATCAACTTAACGTCAAAAGTGCCGTCATTACTGTATTTGTGATATTTGTTAACACTATCAGACCGGGTATTATCTCCCGGATTCCACTGGAAAGTCAGGGTTCCTGATTTTATTGATGACTGATTCAGGAAATAAAAAGAGTTTCCCGACAGGCACTGGCTGTTATTGTTAATGCTGAAATCAGCCGTGGGTGATGGATAAACACTGATTTTTTTCTCGATGGAATCCTGACAGCCCTGGTCCGATTCCACCAGTAGCTTAACGGTGAAATTCCCATCATTCATGTATGTTCTGGTGGGAGCAGGCAAAACGGATGATGACCCGTCTCCGAAGTACCAGTACCTTAAACTCAATGTTCCCGTTTTGATGGTTGATAAATCTGTGAAATAAAACATGTTACCATTTAAACAGCCACTGGTATCGCTGACACTGAAAGCTGATTGCGGCATGGGATAAACATATACATTTTTTATCATGCTGTCTTTACACCCGATAGTGCTGCTCGCAATGAGTTTTATCTGATAAACGCCATCGTTTTGGAAACTATAGCCGGGGTGGGTGGCTGTTGAGGTGCCTTTCTTTCCAAAATCCCAGTAATAGCTGAGGTTTCCGTAAGGAATAGCGGATTGGGTGGTAAAACTGAACTGATTCCCTGAAAGACACTGGGTGCTGTCATTTATTTGAAATGCAGCTTTGGGATGAGCCATTACATAAACCTTTTCATGAATGGTATCACGGCAGTTTTTATCTGAGATGGCTATCAGACTAACTGTAAAGGTGTCGGAATAACTATAGCTGTGAGAAGGATTTTTTACATTGGAAGTATCCATGTCACCGAAATGCCAGAGATAAGACAACGAACCTGATGACAGGGTGCTTTGGTTTGTAAATACATAGTTGTTACTGTTTCTGCATTGATAGGTATTATTCACAGAAAATTTTGCCACAGGGTCAGGATAAATGCTGACGGTATCGAAAAAGGTGTCTTTACAACCATAATCGGATGTGGCAATCAGCCTGACAATGAAATTGTCAACTTTGGGATAAATATGCTGAACATTGGCTGTATTCGTATCGGTATTATCGCCAAAACTGAATAAATACGTCATACTTCCACTTGAAATGACGGACTTGTTGGTGAAGTTGATCAGGTTGTTTTTCAGGCATGCACTTGAAACAGAATAATTAAATGATGCGGAAGGAAAGGGACCAAAATCAACCACTATTGTGTCAGTACCCGTATATCCGTAAGGTGCTGAAACCAGAACGATATAAGTACCCGAAGCACTTACTTTAAGTTTGTTGCTTACCGAGAGTGTATCATTCAATCCTGATTTTTTCCAGATAAAAGTATAGCCGTAGCCTGTATCAACCTGAAGGTTTACGGTATCGCCAACGCATGCTTTGATATCATTACCAAGTTTTGGGTTGGGGATATCAAGAATCTTGACATCGTCAACAGCCAGATCACTTAAAAACCCTGCACCTGTAATAGCTCTGAACCTGAATTTGTTCAGATAGCGGTAGTTGTTTAAATCAACAAGCACTTTAAACCATTGATTTCCTTTGTTGCCGGAAAGAGGAGTCATGATGTCGTTTTTCCAGTATGATGCAGAGTCAATGTCAAGGTGAAGTTCACCCATCTGGTTCCCGTACATGTGGCACCAGAATTCCAGATATGGATTGGTAATGGCAGAGATTTCAAAATCTACCGTGTAAATCTCAGCTTTTTTTGAAGGAGAGTATCCGGATGCTTCTGTATAGATGTAGTAAGTTCCTTCGTAAGCACTGGAAGGGCCTGTGGTAGCGGAAGGGGTAGAACCACTGTATCTTGTCCAGTCCATATCGTCTGTGGTGGATTGAGTCCAATATCCGAGATTACTGTTTTCGAACCCCTGCTGATAGGGAAAAGACTTGATAAGGGTATATTTTTTTGTCAGCGTATCATTCGTTTTATTACCGTCTCCTCCGCTGTTAGGATTGGAGGTCCAGACTTTTAAATCGGAAACACCATCCGGAAAGTTGTAATTGGTAGTGATGGTTACAGTAGTTGAGTTTCCGGAAGTCAGGCTGCCTGTCCATGATTTGACGATAGCAGAACCCTGATTGACCGATAAGTTCAGGTCGAAAGACGATAAGGTATTGGTTCCCATATTTTTAACCACAGCCTTGACAACTTTTTTGTTTTCTACAAAAAAATCTGTCAGAGCCGCATCATTGCCAATTGTGGCGGTGATTTTAATATCATCCAGACATATTCCGTAACCGTATTGGGCAATACCTTCAAAAGCCACATAATAGGTGGTTCCCGTATTGGGTAATGAAACAGTTCGCTGTACCCAGCCTGTTGTTTCGGTGGAATAGGTAGCCAGCAAAGACCATGAGCCGGTGGCAGAGGTTCTGTAATAGATTTTGAGCTGATCTTTGTCAACGCCCCATTTCAGGCGGGCTTCATAAAATGTAAGTGTTACGTTTGTTAGTCCTCCCAGATCAAGAACGGGTGTAACCAATTTCCGGGTATTCGAAGATGGAGGCGAAGTTGGCGAAAACAAAAAGGCATTACGGGTACCGCTGTATGCTGCCGATGGATGATTGGCGCCATTATCGTAGTAACCGCCATTGTTGATGGTCCATACATCCGATCCTGTAACCTGTATTTGTGTCCAGCCTGTTGGCAGCGAGGAAGAGCCGTTGAAACTTTCAAAAAATATGGTGTTTTGTGCACTTGCAGTGAATGAAGTTTGAAAAATAATTAAAGTTAAAAAAAACACTGCTCCGGCAAATATACTTTTAAAGGTCGTTGCAGGTTGAACAATAACTGATTTCTTAATAAAAGTAATGTTGTTTATCCTTGCCATCTTATCAATATCATCAACAATTTCTGCATTTTCTTGTTTTGTAAAGATAGTATTTTAATTCACTATTCATCTCGTTTAGTATCCTTCACATGGTAAAAGTTAACACTTTATCTTAATTTTATATTTTATTAATGTCTGGTAACTGAATAACTTGCCCTTTAGACGCACAGACAATAGTTTAGGTTTACTGCTTTAATATTTAACTATTGTCAAATTTGAAGTTACTTTTGCGGTCTTAAAAAATCTCATAATGAATTACGATACCGAAGAAAACAGTAGCCGGAAAAAATCTTTGAATTTTATTGAGGAAATTATTGAGGAAGATATAAGAAATGGGAAAAACAACGGGGAAGTCTATACCCGTTTTCCTCCCGAGCCAAATGGCTATTTGCACATTGGCCATGCCAAGTCAATCTGCCTGAATTTTGGTCTGGCAAAAAAATATAACGGGAAATGTAAT
Source organism: Sphingobacteriales bacterium (assembly GCA_012517435.1). Classification (NCBI taxonomy): domain Bacteria; kingdom Pseudomonadati; phylum Bacteroidota; class Sphingobacteriia; order Sphingobacteriales; species Sphingobacteriales bacterium. The sequence goes on from JAAYUY010000022.1 coordinate 6,572, forward strand.
TTGCGTTTTGACGATACCAATCCTGTTACGGAAGATGTCGAATATGTTGATTCTATTATGGAAGATGTTCGATGGCTGGGTTTTCAGTGGGAAGGTGAGCCACGCTATGCCTCCGATTATTTCGACCAATTGTACCAATGGGCTGTAAAACTCATAAAAGCCGGAAAAGCTTATGTGTGTGACCTGAGTCCCGATGAATTTTCAGAGCTGAGAGGTACTCCTGCAGAGCCCGGGAAAGAAAGCCCCTACCGGAACAGAAGCGTTGAAGAAAACCTTGATCTTTTTGAAAGAATGAAAAACGGGGAATTCCCGGATGGTTCAAAAGTTTTAAGGGCCAAAATTGACATGGCTTCACCCAATATGCTTCTGCGCGATCCGGCTATTTACCGCATAAAACATGCTCATCATCACCGTACCGGTGATAAATGGTGCATTTATCCTATGTACGATTTTGCCCACGGACAGTCAGATTATCTCGAAGGGATAACCCATTCAATATGTACGCTTGAATTTGAGGTTCACAGGCCTTTGTACGATTGGTTCCTTGACCAGCTAATCGAAACGGAATACCGTCCCCGTCAGATTGAATTTGCCCGCCTGAACCTTAGCTACACAGTGATGAGCAAAAGAAAACTGCTTGAACTGGTGGAAGAAAAATATGTCAGTGGTTGGGACGACCCGAGGATGCCTACTATTTCCGGCCTCAGGCGGAGAGGCTACACCCCTGAATCTATCAGGGATTTCAGCGAAAGGGTAGGCGTTGCCAAACGTGAAAATGTCATTGATGTATCGCTGCTTGAATTCTGTATCCGTGAAGATTTGAATAAGAGTGCCCAGCGGATCATGGCTGTATTAAATCCTTTGAAACTGGTCATCACCAATCTGCCGGATGACTATTATGAAGAATTGCCTACTGAAAACAATCCGGAAGATCCTGAATCAGGCTCAAGGCTTGTCCCTTTCAGCAAAAACCTGCTCATTGAAAGGGAAGATTTCATGGAAAATCCACCAAAAGGATATTTTCGCCTTTTCCCCGGAAATGAAGTCAGGCTAAAGGGAGCATATATTGTTAAATGTACGGGCTTTGAAAAAGAAGGGGATCAGGTAACTGTTGTGTATGGTGAATTAGATCCGGCAACCCGTAGCGGATTGCCAGGTGCTCAGCGTAAAGTAAAAGGAACTATCCATTGGGTTTCAGAAAAGCATGCCGTTCAGGCTGAAATCAGGTTGTACGACCGTTTGTTCAACACCCCTAACCCCGATGAAGCTGAGGAAGGGAAAGACTTTAAGTCGAATCTGAACCCGGACTCTCTTAAGATAATTACCGGTTTTATTGAACCTTATGTCAGGGGTGCGAAGCCATATCAGAAATTTCAGTTTCAACGGATTGGCTATTTTTGTGTCGATCCTGATTCGGATAATAATCACCTGATATTCAATCGTACAGCCACATTGAGAGACTCGTGGCAGAAAGCGGTGAAATAGCTGTTTAGCTAAGCTTACTGAATGTTTTTACCACATATTCCAGCATTTCATCCGTAAAATCAAGATGGGTAACCATTCTGATCCTGTTTTTACCTATGCTGAGTGCAAGAATGCGGTTTGTCTTTAATTTTTCAAGAAAAATTCCGGCATCATGTTTTTCTTCCAGTTCGAAAATCACTATGTTGGTCTGAACCGGTAAGACTTCTTTGACAAAACTTATTTTTTCCACGGCAGAAGCAATTTCTTTTGCCCTGCGATGGTCATGTTTCAGCAATGGGATATTGTTTTTCAAAGCAAAAAGGCCTGCAGCTGCCAGTATGCCTGCCTGACGCATTCCACCGCCAAAAACTTTCCTGACTCGTCTGGCTTTTTTAATAAATTCCCGGCTGCCACATAACACACTGCCCACAGGTGCTCCTAATCCTTTTGATAAACAGATAGATACAGAGTCAAATAGTTCTCCGTACCTTTCTGTTTTTTCCCCTGTTTCGGTCAGGGCATTGAACAGGCGCGCACCATCCAAATGAATGCGTAATTGATTTTCCCTGCAAAACTTGCTTATTTTTTCAATTTCATGGATGTTCCAGATACTTCCTCCTCCTCTGTTGACGGTGTTTTCAATGCACACCAGTGAAGAATGCGGATAATGATCATTGTCGGGAAGCAGGCTGGCTGCTACATCTTCAACGGTAAACCTGCCGAGATTCCCGTCAATCAGACGAACGGAAGCACCTGAATTAAATCCGATACCGCCCCCTTCATAGTTGTAAACATGCGCTGTTTTATCGCAGATGACTTCGTCCCCGGGCTGTGTATGAACTTTAATTGCTATCTGGTTGGTCATGGTGCCTGAGGGACAAAACAATGCTTCTTCTTTACCAAACATGAAGGCCACTTTGTGTTCAAGCTCATTCACGGTTGGGTCTTCATGAAATACATCATCGCCAAGTCTGGCCTTCATCATGAATTCCAGCATGGCAAAAGAAGGCTGCGTTACTGTATCACTGCGTAAATCAATCATGAAATATATTTTGTTCAAAAGTACTGAAATCATTTATTTTTGAGGCTGAAAAATCTTTGATGTTATTCAGCAGCAATATATTTTTATTTTACTTTCTGCCCCTTTTTTTATTTCTGATTTTCATTCTTCCGAAAAAACTCCTGACTCTTTTTATCATCCTTTCAAGCCTTTTCTTTTTTGCATGGGGAGCACCCACTTTTATCTTTATTTTATTGATTTTCATTCTGATAGATTATTTTCTGGCCGGATGGCTCGAAAGACCGGTCTTTTCAGCACGGAAAGCAATCATGTGGGCAGGAATTTTATTGAATTTATCCCTTCTGATTTATTATAAATATGCAGCCTTTTTCATTGAAAATCTTAATGTTTTGGTCAGCAGGGCAGGTTTTACCTTTAATCATCCTTCGAAAAACCTTGTGCTTCCTTTAGGTATATCGTTTTTTACATTCCACAAAATAAGCTTTCTGATTGATGTTTACAGAAAGAAAAAGGGCAGGGGCAGTTTTGTAGAATACCTGAATTATATTTTATTTTTCCCGAAAATATTATCCGGGCCGATTTTAAAATGGCGGGAAAGCGGCAGCCAGTTCAGTCAGACTCCTGATGTGAGCAATCAGACAAGATTTGAAGGATTTTTCCGGTTTTCTGCCGGATTGTTTCAGAAAGTCTGGATAGCTGATGTTATTGGGATGTACATTAATCCGGTATTCATGGCTGCTCCTGAAAGCATTTCATCTGCTCAGATGTGGGTTACTGTGTTTGCCTATTCTTTTCAGATCTTTTTCGATTTTTCAGCTTATACCGACATGGCAATCGGATTGGCAAACATGATGGGTTTTCGTTTGCCTGAAAACTTCAATCATCCTTATCTTGCGAGAAATATCAGAGAGTTCTGGCAACGCTGGCATATTTCTCTGACTGCCTGGTTTAAGGAATATCTGTTTATGCCCCTCGCCTTTAACTTTTCACGTAAGTTAAAGAATAACAGTTATTTATCTATTAAAACAGATTATATCATTTACAGTCTGGCAGTTTTTATTACCTTTTTACTCACAGGCTTCTGGCATGGTGCAGGCTGGACTTTCATCCTGTGGGGGGCTTATCATGGCATCTTACTGATAGCTGACAGGCTTTTCCTTTTCAGGTTTTTCAGAAAAGCAGGGGCATTTATTTCAGGTTTACTGACTTTTTTATTGGTCATGTTTGGCTGGATACTTTTCAGGGCTGAAAACCTGCTGCATTTTAAAACGATATGGATAAAAATGTTTTCTTTTGATGGAATCGAACTGAATTTCAGACCATTATTTTATGTGGCACTTGGATTATCCGTATTTATTACGATACTGCCTTCACTCAGAAAAACATTGTTGTTTAAAAATATTCAGGTGAAATATCCGGCTCCTTTACGCTTTCTGTTTTACCTGACCTTGCTTGTTCTTTCATTGGCAGGCATTTCTTCTCAGGGTTTTTATCCATTTATTTATTTCAGGTTTTGATGGAGAGAAAAAAGGGAAATATTGATTGGATGATGCTACTTGGAATTTTGTTAATGCCCTTTATCATTCAGCAATTGGATTTTGTAAAAATTAAACCCCTGAAAGGTTACATCAGGGAGGAAAAAGACAGTTTCCTTAATTTAAACAACTGGTTCTCAGGAAAGTATCAGGAGCAGCACGAAAAATACGTACAGTCACATTTGAAAATCAGGCCTTTTCTGGTGAAGCTGAACAATCAGATCAAATTTTTAATTCAGAAGGATATTTCAGCGGCCAACGTGGTAATCGGAAAACAAGGCTATTTTTATGAACGCCATTATATCTGGACACATTTCGGATTAGACTTTTCCGGGGAGGACGTTATACATAAAAAAGTTGTCCATGCCAAAAGAGTTGTTGACAGTCTGGAGAAAAACGGTGTCAGGTTTTTACTGGTTTTAGCACCCGGAAAAGCAGAAGTATTGCCTGAATATATTCCTGAAGATCAGATTGTTGAGAAAAGAAACCCTAGCAATTATGAGGTTTATTCCAGCTATTTTCAACATTCAGGAATTCATTGGATTGATTTCAACAGCTATTTTAAACGACTGAAAGACACCATCAGCTACCCTTTATATTCCAAAGGTGGTACTCACTGGAGTATTTATGGTTCCTACATCGCTATTGATACCATTATGATTTATATGGAATATTTGTTAAAAAAGGACTTGCCTGATTATCAATATCCTGTATATGATATAACCCGAAAACCCAGAGGAACAGATAAAGATATTGCCAATGCCTGTAACCTTTTATGGTATCATTTTGATGAAAATTTATATTATCCCTATCTTCAGAAAAAGAACAACAGGCAGGGCTATAAACCGAAAGTGATTATTGTCGGAGATAGTTATTACTGGACCATCGTCAACAACGGGGTTCAGAAAGTATTGTTCGATAGTTTTTATTTCTGGTACTATTTCAAAGAAAATCACTCAAATAACCCAAAGATGCCTAAAGAAGTTGACCGGATTATAAATTTAAGAAAGTTTATTGAAAATCAGGATATTATACTATTTGTTATCACCGATGGCAATCTGCGGGAATTTTCATGGAACTTTTTTGAAACCCTCGAAAAACTTTATAGAATCAACTGATTTGGTTTATTTCGTAAAAAGTATTTGTACCCACAACGGATGAAATGATTTTGTTTTCCCGGGTTAATTTTTCCAGAATATTTGTCAGCATTTCCTTTGAGAGGGCAGTCATGACAAAAAGGTCATTTTCCGTACAAGGACGTCTTTTTAGGGTTTCAAGAATAAGCTCCTCTGCATGTGAGGTTTTAAATTTCGGATGGCCGGTTTTATATTTACGGCTGATTATTTCAGTTTCCCATGGTTGAAAAAAACTTTTTATTTCTTCGAGACGGCCAAAACTTGCTGTTTTTATGGATTTATCTGTACCCGGGCGATCGAGTGAATTGAGTTGTATCTTATCAGGCCTGATTTTCTCAAGAATGGTACGAAATGCTTCCAGTTCGCTTTCAGTGTCATTGATGCCTTCCACAATGAATATTTCGAGCCAGATATATCCTTCAAATTCTTTACGCAATTGGATCAGGCCATCAACAATCTGGTTTAAATGAAGATTGGGATGAGGTCTGTTCAGCTTTTCAAAAGTAGCTTGAGTGGCTGAATCCAGAGATGGCAATACTATATCAATGAATTCAACTTCCTTCCTGACTTCGGGCAGATAAAACAAAGTCCCATTGGTAATCAGTGCCGTATTAAAAAACGGATAATATTGGTTCAGATAAGCTGATATTTCATGAAAGTCTGTATTTAAAAGAGGTTCTCCCGCTCCGCTGAATGTCAGAAAATCAACCAGCGGATTGGAGGAGAAAAAATCATCCAGCTCTTTGATGATTTCTTCCCTGGGAAAATAAGGTATTCTCTCAGTTGTTTTTACGGTCGTTTTACCGCTTTCACAATACAGGCAGTCGAGGTCACAAACTTTGTAAGGTACGAGGTCAATTCCGAGTGAAAGACCTAATCTCCTGGAGGCGACCGGACCAAAAAGGTATTTATATTTCATTGATGGGTAATAAGTTAGATCGAAAAATCAGGGAAATAAGCAAATCTGATTTAATAAATGGTGATTTTTTGTGTGATGATCTTGTCTCTGGTTTTTGCTGTCAGGATGTAAACCCCATCGGAAAGTCCGGATTCTATCACTGAAAGTCCGGTGGCTTCAGTGGTTTTTTTCATCAAACATTGACCTGACAGGTTGTAAATATTAACAAGTATATTTCCTGAATTTTCATCTGAATTATAGAGGTAAATTTTTCTTCCTGCTGAATAAATCCGGATGTTCTCTTCTTCTCTGCTATCACTTAAACCGTTATAAATCTGATGATTCTGATAGAAATGAAGCAGAAATCTGTCTTGCCTGTCATTGATGGTTGCATTTATCCGTATTTTGTCTGTCGTGTTCAGATCATAAATTTGATTGGTCAGCAGATCTTCGACAATGATGTTGCAATTTTCTGATAAGTGGCTTTTGTCAAAAGAAAGGGTATATTCTCCATCATAACCCACATAGAAATGGAGGGGCATTGTCAGATTTCCACTCACTGAAGGAACGGACTGAATGGCATATTCAGTATTCTGTTTATCAATTGTGTATATCTGAGGTACAGTTTTATTGTAGGAATAAAATTTATAGGCATCAAAGCGGCCATCAAATTTTTCGCTGGCTTCAGGATTAAAACGAATAAGAGATTCATCGGAATAATCCTGTCCTGATATTTTCATTCGCAATTCATTGCTGTTGAATTCATTACGCAGGGTACGGTCGTCATTGGTAACCCTGACACTATTGGTCATGGTAAGGGTGGTATTCTGGGTGCACGTGACAAAGAATCCCTGTGTGGCAGGAATATACCGGGAGCCGCCATTGGTTCCATTTCCTCCTCCTAAAACATAAGTTTCAACTGAATTTGAACTCGGATTCCAGATATAAATTGAACTATTGACGTTATTTCTCGTCCATCCTGAACTTGCATCCCAGTCAATCGTGGATGGATATGGATTCCCAACCAGATTATATCCCGTCCCGGCTGATGCGGAATAGGTAAGCGAAATTGATTTTTCTCCGGTGTTGAAAGTACCGCTGAAACTCAGATATTTTGTTCCGGTATTATCAAAATAAACGTCATAACCCTTTGCGACACTCAACGTAGTCCCCAGCGGAACCCTCACCCAACCGGGTGTGGTTTCACTATACTGCCAGACTGCTCCACCGGAAAAAGCACTGGAAGAAACTGAGCTGACAGGGGGGGAGAAATAGTGCCATTTATTGTCGGTAAAATATCTTTCAAGGACATTGGTTCCAAAACTACCGGTTCCTGCATCGATAAATGATCCCACATTTCCTGAAATGTTCGATAAAACCTTGATAGTCCCGGAATTTATTAATTGATCTTTTAAAATTAGCGAAGAAGTGGGATTGATAGTCAAGGTGGCATTGTTGGTAAGCTTTCCTATCGTATAATCATTATCAACAGTTACATTATGGTCTAACTGAACAACTGCATAGTTACTGTTGGGGATAGTTCCGCTGAGCCAGGTACTGGTAGAACTCCAGTTTCCTGAGCCATTTGTCTGAAAAGGCATAGGGACGGTTGAGCTTACCCAGCTGCTGTTGCTCATATTGACGAGTGTCCCGTCATTGTTATTGGAAGTTTCATCGTTTGCATTGGTCCCGGATGATTCGTTGAAACGCCAGTATGCTACCAGGTTGGAGGCACTACCACTGATTTGTGTGTGCATATTGCTTTGTATCTGTGATTGTGACCTATTTGTGTTCCAGATACGGACTTCCTCCAGGTATCCGGAATAATTCCCTCCTGAATAATGCTTCCCAATATAAAGAGGTTCTGAATTGGATATAGTGGCTCTTGGATAACTATATGCCGATACGTATTCGCCATCATGATAAACAGTAACTTCCCATAAATCTCCATCAACGTCATCGGTATATCCATAAAATACAATAGCTACGTGGTGCCAGATATTATCATTCAATATCCCGGTATTTCCAAAATATTGGGTAGTATTGCTATTAATCTTTACGCCAATTCTTCCATTAGCTATAAAAATTGAAAATCCATCAGAGCTTGATGAATTCTTTTTGTTTACTAATCCTTTTGTTAATGTATTATTGGTTTTTAACCAGCACTCAATAGTGAAATTTCCCGTCCCGAAATTAAGTGAACTGCTGTTGGCAACGCTGATATAATCATCTGTGCCATCGAAATACAGGCAGTTGCCCTGACTGAATGCAAACTGGAAGGAGAAGAGGACTCCCATGATAGTCATTAATGCTAATTTTCTCATGATTGTAGTATTTTTAAAACCGGTTAACAGAAAATATGCCCATTATTTACATTGTTGATAATCAATCGAATTGCTGGCAAAGATAATGAATTTTTTCTCAAAATAAACAAATTGTTTTTAATTTTTGAATTTTTTTTAAGATTGATTGTCACTGCATTATCTTACTTTAATTTTGCATGGGTAAAATTTTCCTGAAAATGAAGCTGAAGCAGATGGCAGTTACCGACCTGGATGGCACCTTACTGAACGGGGATCATGCCTTAAGTGATAGAAACCTTAAAACACTGCAAAATTTGGTCAAACATGAAATTGTGAGGGTTATTGCCACAGGCAGGAGTCTTTTTTCATATTTTCGTGCAGGATTTGAATCCATCCCTGTCGATTACCTTATCTTCAGCTCGGGAGCCGGAATTTACCATCTCAGAGAGAAAAAAATTATTCTTTCCCTGAACCTGTCTCCACAGGAAGCTTCCTATGCCTTTCAGACGCTACTTGGCGAAAAACTCGATTTCTCAGTTCAACAGCAAATACCTGAAAATCATCGTTATGTCTATGTTTTCAATTCAGCTTCAAATCCTGATTTTGAAAGAAGAAACAAATTGTATGAAGGATTTTGCAATGAAATAATACCAGGTGAGTTTAAAAAAGATGTGTACTGCCAGCTGATTGCTATTTGTCCGCCCGGAACTGGCGTTGATAAGTATCAGAAAATTAAAGAGTTATTGCCAGGATTTTCGGTTATCCGCTCAACTTCTCCTATTGATCACCAATCGGTCTGGATTGAGGTTTTTAACAAAAATGTTTCAAAACTGAATGGCATCCGGTTTCTTTCCGATCATTTAAACATTGGATTAGACAGTGTTTTCTGTTGCGGAAACGATTATAATGACCTTGAAATGCTGGAAGCCTGCCCGAATGCTTATGTGGTTGACAATGCTCCACAGGAATTCAAACAAAAATTCCACACGGTTTCATCCCACCATGAAGATGGTTTTTCACAAGCTGTAGAACATTGGTTATCATCTTAATATGAAAAAAATTATTTATCCGTTTTACAATCTTTTTCACAGAGTAATATTTTTTTTGTTTTTATCTGTTTCAAAGACTTTTCACAGGAGAAAAAACATCCGCACCGGACATATTTCATCAGAGCATCTGAAAAATCCCGTGCTGGATGATAAATTATCTGAAGAATTAAAGCAGCTTGGAGTAGAAGTAAATGAATTGAAAATCAGCAAGGAAGAGTATCTTAAATATCTTTCGAAGGCTTCTTACCCGGAAAATTATTACGGAGGAGGAAAAAATCCTGAAATGAATTTTACTGAAAAAACATTGGAACACTTTGTTTCCACTTTATTTATCGATTTTTATCCCGAGATGACTTTCATTGATTATGCAGCGGCCACCTCTCCATTTTCATCCATCATCAAAAATATATTTGGTATAAGTCATTCTTTCTGTCAGGATATTATTTTTGAGAAGGGTATTCATGGCAATAAGATCGGAGGTTATCCGTCTGATTTTCAATTGCCTGATAACAGTGTGGATGCCGTTACCCTCCATTGTTCGCTCGAACATTTTGAAGGTGAAAGTGATATTGATTTTTTCAGGTCAATGGAAAAAATGCTCAAACCAGGCGGAAGAATCATTGTTCTCCCGTTTTATCTGGCTTATGAATATACCATTCATCTGGATCCTGCCTATAATCTGCTTAAATTTCACAGCCCGGAAACGGATCATCAGGCAAGGATACGTTATTGCAACTGGAAACAATTCTTTTCAAGGCATTATTCCCCTCAGATACTTTACGATAGGATTCTTTCAAACTGCCCGGGGTTAAAACTAACTGTTTACAGGGTATTGAATTTCAGGGAAATAGATGAACGTTGCTATCTGCGTTTCGTTGGTGTTTTTACCAAAAGATAAATCCTACTGTGTTTCCTCATAATTGACATACTCATCATCACTCCCGTTTTTTCTGAAATTCTGACTTTTGGGGACATGATGAATTTTGGTTTCCCCTTCACGATATGGCTTGTTTTTTTTTCTGAAGTTTTGATTTGCCAGATAAAGCAAAATCAAAAACCGGATAAGCCTGACCACAATGCCGAGTAAAATCAAAAGTAAGATAAAACGAAGAAACCCCATTTTATTAAAAAATTTTTTTTAGTTCATGATAAATGTTTTCCGGTAAATTTTTACGTATTACCCATTCTTTTGGATAAAAATTATTCAGGTTGTTTTTAAATGTTTTCAGCCAGCCCAAAGCTATTCCCTGATAACTGGCCAACATCCATTGGGAATGCAGCTCTGTGAAGTTTTGTGGTTTGATTTCCATTTTCTTTAAATAGGCAAGTGCCTGAACCTGTGTTAATTCCATTTTACAGATGTTTTCTGCATGCAACTTACTCATGGCTAATTCATGTGTCGGAATTAAATTTTGTTTTTTATACGGAACTGAAGCAGCTGTAATGCCTGATTTTAAAACATTTAAGTGCTTGTGAGCCAAAGCGATCTGAGAAAGATAACGACCCGGAAAAACCATGATCTTATCTTCAAGCCTGAATGCTTCAAGATTGCCTTTTAGTTTTACAAAATCCTGCAGCAATTTGTTTTCATCCTGATTGATTTTTTTCAGGGATTCCTGATTTTTTTTACTGAAAAATGGTTTATTTGCATTTCTGATAGTGAAAACAGCAATGAACATTCCTTCTCCTTTTAGTTTATGCGGATAACATCTGTAAACACTGCCATTTTCAGTTTTTACCTCTGTTACTCCCCAGGCTTTTTCAAAGTCAATACTTTGTAATTGTGCCCGATCTTTATATTTTTTTAAAAACCAACTGACCACCTGTTCATTTTCTTCGAGTGAAAAAGTGCAGGTCATGTAAACCAGAAGACCGTTATCTCTGACCAGGCCGATAGCCTGATCGAGAATATCCTTCTGCGTAACTAAACATTGAAATGGTTTATTTTCCCGCCATTCCCTGATGGTTTCGGGTTCTTTTCTGAACATACCTTCACCGGAGCAGGGTGCATCCACCACTACCACATCAAAAGCAGCTGTAAAAGTTTTATACTCCTCAGGGGAATTTGAAGTGACCACAACATTGGGATATCCCCATTTAACGATATTCTCATAGAGTACTCCTGATCTTTTTCTGACGATCTCATTGCTGAAAAGCAGGCTGTTTTCGGTCATTTCGGAAAGCATTAAGGTGCTTTTTCCACCCGGAGAAGCACATAAGTCAAGAATCATCAGGTCTTTTGAAAAGTCGATAGCTTTGGCAAACAGCATGGAAGAAGCTTCCTGAACATAATAAGCGCCTGCATGAATAAGCGGATCAAATACAAAATCAGGACGTTCGGTCAGATAACGGCCATATTGGTTCCATGGAACAGGAGCAAATCCGTCAAATGATGTAACTCTTTTAAGTGGATTGAGACGAACAGAAATGGTCGGAGGCTGACCGTAAGAATCTTTAAATGCCTGAAATTCATCGCCAAGCTGACGTTTCATCCGGTTAAGAAAAGATCCGGGGAGTTCGGGAATATACTTCATGATCGTTATTGTGAGCTGAACTGCCCGAGAAATCTGACATCATTTTCGAACAATATACGGATATCGGGTATGCCATATTTCAGCATGGTCAGGCGTTCAATGCCGATACCAAAGGCATAACCGGTGTAGATGGAACTGTCGATTCCGCAGTTGTCGAGAACGGCCGGGTCAACCATACCGCAGCCAAGAATTTCCATCCATCTGGTCTTTCCATGAACCGGGCTGATGTCCATCTCGGCTGAAGGCTCTGTAAACGGGAAGAAGGAAGGCCTGAAACGAATTTTAAAATCACTTCCAAAGAACTGTTCGACAAAGTAGTACAATACCTGTTTAAGTTCAGCAAAAGAGACATTTTTGTCAACATAAAGCCCTTCTATCTGATGAAACTGAACGTGAGACTTGTAGGAGATAGTTTCATTCCGGTAAACACGGCCAATGGAAATGGTTTTGATAGGGGGCTGATGAGCCTGCATCTCCTGAACCTGAACTGAAGAAGTATGGGTGCGTAGCAGATAATCAGGATTTTTCTGAAGGTAAAAGGTGTCCTGCATATCGCGGGCAGGATGGTCGGGTGGAAAATTCAGGGCAGTAAAGTTGTGCCAGTCGTCAACTATTTCGGGACCAACTGATTGAGTAAACCCAATTTTGGAAAAAATATCTATTATTTGGTTTTTGACAATTGAAACGGGGTGCCGGCTGCCTGCCTTCAGCGGGTAGGCTTCCATGCTTAGGTCGAGGCCGGTAAAGAGTGCCTGAAACTTTTGATGTTCAAACTCCTTTTTATACAATTCAATCTTCTCGTTAACTTTATTTTTAAGGATATTTATCCATTTTCCGGTTTCCTTTTTTGAAGCGTTGTCGAGTTGTTTAAAATCCTCAAACAATTGATTTAAAATGCCTTTTTTGCTTAAAAATTTAATTCTGAAGTCCTCAAGTTCCTGAGCTGAGGCAGGCTGGTAACTGTCAACTTCTTCGATCAGGCCAGAAATTTTTGAAATCATATAAGAAATTTTTTTTGTCTGTTTAAAAACACAATTCTATTTTTGCACTCCTTTTTTTATGGCAAATGAAATCAGATTTCAGCAAAAATCCCCCCAATTTTTTACCAAAATACTTTAAAAATGCACACAAATGGAAGAATTTTTGCTTGTAATCTCCGGCACAAAGATTTAAAAAATTTCTTAAAGAGCAACACCAAGTTATGAGGCAGTTAAAAATCAGTAAACAGTTTACAAACAGGGAAAACAAATCGCTCGACAAATATCTGAACGAAATTTCCAAGGTGGAAATGATTACACCTGCTGAAGAAGTAGAGCTGGCCATCAGAATTAAAAAAGGAGATCAGAAAGCACTTGAAAAACTTGTCAATGCAAACCTGCGTTTTGTGGTATCAGTAGCCAAGCAGTATCAGAATCAGGGTCTGACACTCGGAGACCTGATTAATGAAGGGAATATGGGCCTGATAAAGGCTGCCCAGCGGTTTGATGAAACAAGAGGCTTCAAGTTTATTTCTTATGCTGTGTGGTGGATTCGCCAGTCTATTCTGCAGGCACTGGCCGATCAGTCGCGTCTGGTCAGGCTTCCGCTCAACAAAGTGGGCAGTCTGAGTAAAATATCTGCCACTTCCATCGCTCTCGAACAAAAATTTGAAAGGAAAGTTACCGATTACGAAATAGCTGACACATTGGAAATCAGTCCGCAGGAAGTTGCAGCCACCCTGACTTCTTCCACCAAGCATGTGTCGATTGATGCCCCGATCAATGAAGAAGAAGATGCTTCGCTGCTGACCATTCTTCCGAATGATTATGAACCGGACCCTGACAGTGGTTTGATCCATGAAAGTCTTCAGACTGAAATCAACAGGGTCATTGCAATTTTGTCGGATAAAGAAAGGGAAATCATCAGGCTGTATTATGGCCTTGACGGAATTCCTGCTCACAGCTATGAAGACATCAGTGATAAAATTAACCTCACACGTGAAAGAGTCAGGCAGATTAAGGAAAAAGCCCTAAAAAAACTCAGGAAGTCAACAAAATCAAAAATACTCAAAGCCTATCTGGGCTGAAAAAGTTTGAAAAAAACGAAGCGGTAGCCAGATGGTTGCCGCTTTTTTTTATCTTGTTTTGTATCTTTCATGAAAAATAAATTATGCCTAAAATAAGAATAACAAAGGAATTTGGATTTGAAAGTTCACATGCATTAAAGAATTATGACGGGCTTTGCAGGAATATTCACGGCCATTCCTATAAGCTGTTTGTAACAGTTTCTGGCGACATAAGGGAGGAAAGAGGGCATCCCAAAGACGGAATGGTCATGGATTTTGGCGACCTTAAAAATATTGTTTTTCAGGAAATTGTGATTCCTTATGACCATAGCCTGATTCTCAACGAGGAAGTATCAGCCGAGGCCAAGGAGTCGTACCGAAAAATAACGGAAAGGCTTATTTTTACACCCTTTCAGCCAACATGTGAAAATCTGGTCAGGCATTTTGCTTCCCTGATTAAAAAGCATTTGCCGGAGCATATAAGGCTGGTGAGTGTAAAGCTGTTTGAAACGCCAAGTTCCAGTGCAGAGTGGTGTGAAGAAGACAATTGTTGTTAATTAAATTATAAATAAATGAAAATCAGATATAAATGTCAGGTATGCGGTTATGTTTACGATCCAGATGAAGGCGATCCACAGGCCGGAATTGAAAAAGGTACCGACTTTGACGATTTACCGGAAGACTGGCAATGTCCCTTATGTCAGGCTGGTAAAGATGCCTTTACAGAGTATGAATATTTCTGAAACATAAATTTTAATAGTCCAAAAATTTAATACTACTTTTGACAGCGTAAAATTTTAAAAAAATGATTGATTTAACTACAAAATACATGGGTTTTACCTTAAAAAACCCGGTTATTATCGGAAGTTCCGGTTTGACCAATTCAGTTGCAGCCGTAAAAGAACATGCCTCTAACGGTGCTGCTGCCGTTGTCCTGAAGTCGTTGTTTGAAGAGCAAATAAGAATGGAAGCCCAGAAAAACATTGATATGGCTGGGAGTGACAATCTCTATACTGAAGCTCAGGATTATATCAGCAATTACATCAGGGCACACAACCTGAATGAGTACCTGAAACTTATTGAAGACTGCCGTAAAAGTGTTGATATTCCGGTATTTGCCAGTATAAACTGTGTTACCTCAGATGAATGGCCTGCTTTTGCCCAGAAAATTGAAAGTGCTGGAGCCAGCGGACTTGAGCTGAATGTTTTTATATTGCCTTCTGATTTTTCAAGGGATGCAGAAGAAAATGAAAATACCTATTTTAAAATAGTTGATCAGGTGAAAAAATATGTTAAAATTCCTGTTTCACTTAAAATCAGCTATCACTTCACCAACCTTGCCCAGATGATTCAAAAACTATCATTTACGGGAATTTCGGGTATTGTGTTGTTTAACCGCTTTTTCAGTCCTGATTTTGATTTGATAAACAGGCAGATTGTGCCTTCGCATATTTTTAGTAATCCTGCCGATTTGTCTGTTTCGCTTCGTTGGGTAGGAATCATGTATGACCGTGTTCGCTGCGATATTTGTGCTTCAACCGGCATTCACGATGCTTCAGGTGTGATTAAACAAATTATGGCAGGAGCCAATGCCGTTCAGATGGTATCTTCCATCTATAAAAACGGAAGTAAATATATTAAGGTGGTGTTGGAAGAAATGGAAAAATGGATGGAAAACAATGGATTTCATTCATTGTCTGAAATGCGGGGACAGATGAGCCAGGCCAGAATAAAAGATCCTGCAGGGTTTGAAAGGGTGCAGTTTATGAAATATTTTGCCGGTATTGACTAATTCCTTCACATTATACAGATAAAAAAAGCAGGACGAATTGTTTAATCCTGCTTTTTTAATTGCTGACAAATTTTTTTTATTTTGGCGTAGAAGCGTTTACTTTTGCCGAATTACCCGTGTAAATTTCATTATTTTCCACATTTCTGACGAAAGCTACCAGATTGCATTTCGACATGTTATAATTGCGGGTCGAGTTGTCGAATGTATATTGTTTGCTGAACATATAGCCGGTAACTTTACTTCCGGTTATGGTATCGCCCAGAATAGGAGTCAGGCCTTCGCGGAAGGTTCTCTTGTGCACATATCCTGTTCCTGCTCCTGCCTGCTCAGTAACAATATCATCCTGGGTGAGGACAAGATATAATGTATTGACACTGGTGACATCAGCAGTATAATAAACCTGAACCGTTGCGGTAAGAATTTTTGTATCTGTATTGTAGGTAGATGCAAAGCCAACATTGCATGGAGAAGATTCATTCATGATTTGCTCAGCATATTGCATCCATTTATCACGCCCTGTCCATCGTATTCCACCAAAAAGCCTGCGGTTGATGAATGCTCCCGGCATGGCCTGTTTCCCTGAAAAGGTTAAAGCCCAAAGCGGGTCGGGCCAGGTTCTTCTGAGGTCTTCATCCCCCGGATAGGGTGTATTATACCCTCCGCTTTGTGGGTGATAAGCAATCACATAAGCCTTTCCGGGGTATTTTTTCAAAATAGAATCAGCTTTTAAATGACCATCCGGACAATACTGACATTTTACCCCGGTGAATTCTTCAATGATGGCTACCTTGTTTTTTGCAGTTTTACTGACATATACCTGATTCGTATTTGGATTTTCAGGATCTTCGCAATTTGCAAAGAAAAGCAGCAAAACCGTGCCAAAGGCTGCCAGAAGTAAAAAGATTTTTCTCATATCGCTTTCTTTTTAACGTTTTACAACAGCGGTAAAGATAAATATTTTTTTATGCTTGTTTGAAAATTTTTTATCTTTGACAAATCTAAAATCTATTTTGTCAACTCTAAAATGAAATATCTATGAAAAAATTCGGTTTAATCTTTACACTTTTTCTGATTTGGTCTCTTGGATTTTCTCAGTATTACCTTATTCCGCATGTTGTTGACAAAGGAAATCCGGGCGGATTAAACACAGATGTTGAATATCCGGAAGGGAGCGGACTTTCAGCCGGATGGACAAAAATTGACCTTGGTGCGGCCTCCACACCACGTTGGACAGCGAATCAGACCATCCCTTTTACTTTCACTTTTAACGGAAACAATTATAACCAATTCAAAGTTTCGACCTCAGGAATCCTGACTTTTGATGTTTCGGCTGCTACTGCTCCTGCCTATACCAAAGCTGCATTGCCTGATGCTTCTATCCCTGATAATTCAGTATGTATCTGGGGATTAGCTGGCTTAGGTACAAATGATTATATTTTTACCAAAGTTTTTGGTACCACCCCTAACCGCCAGCTATGGATACATTTTAATTCTTATTCCTACTCGGCAAAAACATCTGATGGTTCTAATTATACTTACTGGGCAATCGTTCTGGAAGAAACTACCAATAAAATTTATATCATCGACCAGCGCACCGGAGGATATACCGCAACTGAAAAAGTGGTTTCTGCTGGTATTCAGATAGATGGGACGACTGCTGTTTCTGTTCCAACTTCACCTAATCTGGTTTCTCTTGCAGGTACCGATGCCACAGCTATCGATAATGTATGTTACGAGTTTATTCCTGGCACTCAGCCTCAATATGACTTCACTATGTATTCCATCGATATGCTTCCTTATCAGGCAATGCCACAAAAGCCATTTACTGTTACCGGTACTTTATTTAACTATGGAAGTGCTACCATTACCAGCTTTGACATCAATTACAGCATCAATAACGGAACACCCGTTACCGCCACCATCAATAGTGTTAATATTAAATTCGGGGATCAGTATTTTTTCAGTCATCCTACCAAATGGAATCCGAGCACATCAGGTGTATATTCCGTTAAGGTTTGGGCTTCGAACCTGAATGGGAATGCCGATGAAAACACTTCAAACGACAGCAAGACAAAATCCATTGAAGTGGTTGATAATATGGCACAACGTATTCCATTGCTGGAAGTGTTTACCAGCTCTACCTGTCCTCCCTGTAATCCGGGAAATGCCAATATTAAAACCGTGATGAACAACTACAACAGGAATCAATATACCATGGTTAAATACCAGCAATATTATCCCGGTAATGGAGACCCATATTTTACCATGGAAGGATATAACCGTCATAATTACTACAATATCAATTCAGTACCACGCCTTGAAATTGACGGACAATGGGATAAAAATCCCAATGCACCTACTTACAATGCTTCTGTTTTTGATGGCTATGCAGGAGTTCCCTCATTTGTTCAGTTAAATGCCTATTACTGGCTGCTTGGGAAAGATGTAAAAATTCATGTAGATGTTACACCCTTAAAAGATTTCACTGGAGACAACAGGGTATTTATTGCCGTAATAGAAAAAACCACCTACCAGAATGTGAAATCAAACGGAGAAACCGAGTTTTATAATGTGATGAAAAAAATGCTTCCAACCCAGAGCGGTGGTTCAATGGGCTCACTTACCAAAGGGCAGATGAAATCGTATGATTTTTCATGGTCATTCCCTGGAAGCTACAGACTCCCTCCCGATGCAAGACCCAACTCTGGTCTGGCTCCTGCTGTGGGGTCAAATTATGATGGAATTGACGTTAACACCGAACATAGTGTCGAAGAATTTACCGACCTCGATGTGGTAGTTTGGGTTCAGAATTATTCAACAAAAGAAGTGTTACAATCCACCTATGCTTCCGACCATACGTTCATTCCTGAAAGCGGAAATGAAGGGGTTATTTCACTTTATCCGAATCCGGCAAGCCATGAAACACAACTCAGCTTTGCTGTCAGCGGACAGCAGGAAGTGAAACTGAATGTGGTGAATACCTTAGGACAGACTGTAATGGAAGAGAATTTCGGAACAATGACTGAAGGAAGTTATTTCCACAATCTCGATGTCAGTTCTCTGGCCAATGGTGCCTATATCCTGAAACTGGATATTGGCGGAAAGGTCAGTATTGTTAGGTTTATTGTTAATCAATAGGTTAAGCAATATATTCAAAAAAAGGCAGGATATTTTATCCTGCCTTTTTTATTTCATAAGTTCGCAGCCGGAACGATACATTAAATTTTAAGAGTGAAATGATTTTTGATAAAGAAATAGCAGTGAAGATGGCTGAAAACCTGTTAAAGGTCAGGGCTGTCATTCTTCGGCCTGAAGAACCATTTACATGGGCGTCTGGCTGGAAATCACCAATTTATTGCGACAACAGGGTGCTTCTTTCCTATCCTGAAATACGGAATTTTGTCCGCGACAGTTTTGCAAATCTGGTCAGTAAAAAATTTCCTGAGGCAAAAGCTTTGGTAGGTGTAGCTACCGCAGGTATAGCCCATGCTGCTCTGGCAGCCGACCGGATGAACCTGCCCATGGCTTATGCGAGAAGTCAGGCGAAAGACCATGGGACTAAAAGCATGGTAGAAGGAAGGCTTGAAAAAAATACTCCTGTGGTGGTCATCGAAGATTTGATTTCTACCGGTAAAAGCAGCCTCGAAATTGTCAGGGGACTGAAAGATTATGGCGTAACAATTTTAGGTGTAGCCGGTATTTTCAGCTATGATTTTGTTCAGGCGGTAGATGCTTTCGAAGCGGAGAATACGGTTTTTTACACACTTACGGATTATCATGTTCTGCTCGAAACTGCCTTATACATTAATTATATTAATGACAAGCAGCTCGAAGTGTTGAAAAAATGGCGTGTCGCTCCCGATATCTGGGGAAAATAGCTGTGCATGCTTTGATTGTTTAAAGCCCTGTCAGGAGCAGCTTAATATTTGTTTTTGACGATAAGTCTTATGGCTTCAGCAAACTGATACGGAAATTCAACATTCGGGCAATGAGCGGCTTCTTCAAAAATAATGAGGTGATCGCCAGGAATTTCCCATTGCTGCTGAATTTTATGACAAGCTTCCATCGGCAGAAGGTGATCGTGTCTGCCCCAGATTAAAAATAAATCCGGCAGATCATCTTTGGAAAGCTGAGCAAATTGTTCTGATTCAGCCTCAAGTCCTGATAATATCCTGATTCTTTCTTCACGCATCGGGATTATTTTATCTCTGATAATCTGTCTGAATACAATAGAAGGCAACCATGGAGGACGGTGATAAATCAGCCCGAAACTCTTTTTTAATGAAGATACTTCTATGGGACAAAGTAAATCAACAGTGTTTTTAAGTCCGGAAAGCCTTGCAAGTGAATCTGCTTCCTGCATTGAAAAATGCAGTATGGGAGCGTTGACGACTATCAGTTTGCTGACCAAATTCTTGTGCTGAACGGCAAATTTCACCGCTGTCATGCCTCCGTAGGAATTTCCTGTAATGACCAGTTGTGTGTCAATTTGAAGATAATCAATGACTTTTTCAAGTAATTCTGCCTGTTTTTCCAGACTGACTGAAGTGTCGGAGTAATAGCTCTTTCCGTGAAAATACAGATCAGGGATGATGACATCAAAATCTTTGGATAGGAAGATTGCGGTTTTATACCACTGAATAATGCCATCAGCTGAAAAAACGTGCAGCAGGACAATCGGTGGCTTGCCTTCTTTTTTGTAAACAAAATGGATGTTGGCCTGTGTATCAGTCAGGTTGACCTCTTGAAATCCATTTCTTTTAAGTTGGTGTAAAGTGTTTTTCTGAAAGATTTTTACGACATTGCAGGAGGTCAGAACTCCCGTTAAAAATGAAAATAAAGCTATGATTATGAGCGTTATTTGTAATTTTCTCCTCATTATCACACTTTATATTTCTGACAAAGTTAGTCAAATAAATCAGGGCTGTACTTCCGGCTTTTGGAAATTGTTTTTATAAAAAGTTTTTTCCCATACCTGAGTCAGAATAATCTTTTTTCATCAGCAGAAAAAACAGGCGATGAGAGGGGTAACTATTGAATATCAGGAGGGAAAATGATCAGAAGGGGAAATCATTTTCCGGGTTGAAACCCTCGTTTGTTTCTGTTTTTTCAGGCTTTCTGGCAGTGAGGTGAACCGGATTTCCGTCCACATAAATGGCTTTGTAGGGGATTGTCGGGCAGGCAAATTCACACGCTCCGCAACCGACACATAAATCCTGATTAATTTCCGGTATTTTCAGTCCATGTTGCCAGTGTACCATCTGAACGGCTTTGGTCGGACAATGCTCTGAGCAGGCTCCGCAATCTTTGCGGTTGGTGGAGACCACACAACTTTGCCGGATAAAATGCACTTTACCTACCTGAGTTACATGTTTTTTCTCCACTGTCAGCGGACGGATGGCTCCGCTGGGACATACCTCCGAGCAGGCCACACAGTCGAAATTGCAGAAGTTCACTCCGGGATCCAGAAAGGGCTGCAGAATTCCCTCTAAACCATATTGAAATAAAGCGGGCTGAAGTACCTGTGTGGGACATACACTTACACACAAATGACAGGCTGTGCAGTAAGCTGTAAAATGACTGATGCTGACAGAACCGGGAGGGGAACAGGGATAATTCTTTTTTACAGGAATGCTGCCTGCCTTCCGGTTGTTATAGGGGGAATATCCATGTCTTGCTGAAATCGACATGATGGCTCCTCCACCTATGGTCAGCTTCTTCAGGAAATTTCTTTTTTGTGTGTCAACATTTGTAAACTCCTGATTTTTTCCCCTTACTGCTTCCTTGTAGCCAATTGCTGAAAAATTGCATGATTTCAGGCAGTTCATACATCCCACACAACGCGACATATCGACCTCCAGATTATTCACATTAATACATTCCGATTTACAAACCGAAACACATTTACCGCAAACCGTACAGGATGAGGCATTTATCTTAATTCTGAAAACAGAAAGCCTTGAAATCAATCCGAGCAGCGTTCCGACAGGACATACCGTATTACAATACAACCTTCCCCTTAGAAGAGCAAAAAGCGTGATAATCATCAGGAATGCCAGAGGAAAAACAACAGCGACAGGGTTAGGAAAATGATACGCTACCCGTTGAAGCGAATAGAAATGAATTTCTGATAAGATTCCGGATATCAGATTATTAACGCCAATAACTGCCGGTCGCAACAGATTGGTGAAAATTCTGCCGGCATTGCTGTAAGGGTCGAGCAAATCGATTAACAGCATGGACCCTGATAAAAGCGATAAAACAGAAGCTGTCAGAAAAGCATATCGCCAGAAATTTTTTGGCGGAGTGAACCTGTACCTGATTTTTCTGAAAAAACCAGATACGCTGCTGATGAGGTCAATCAATACTCCGAGCAGGCATAAAAATGAGCAATAGATTCTCCCGAAAAGGAAAGTAATAAGGATGATAACGATAAACCCAAATGCAAAAACACTGAAACCGGTAAACAGTCCGGTCAGGGATGGAATAAACTGAAAAAACAGCAGAGACCTTGACAGGGATGGGCTTAACAGTTGCCAGATGTCGGTAAAGATAAAAGCAATGGAAATAAAGGTAAGGATGGCGAAAAACAGGCGGATAGGTCTGAGCAACTGTTGCTTCATTACATTGAAAGTCTTGCAATTTTGAGTTTGGAAAGGTCTTTTTCACCTACTTTTAAAGCGGAGGCTAAGTTCATATATCTGACATCTTCGGGTTTTTTCCCGAAAAGAGCAATGGCAGCAGCGTCAGCAGCCAGCATATCGGTGGAAATAATCTGCGACTGAAACATTTTGACATCCGACTCATTGGTCCCGCGTGGCCCGTTTTTCATCAAAACCCTGTAGGCATCAATGATGTTTAAGGTCGGTTTTTTTGAAAAAGTGGCGTAGTCAGCAATGCATTGATGCAGGTCGTGGAGGTGCCAGTAGCGTCTGTCCCATACCACTCCCATGAGGTTTTTCATCGAAAGGGTCATATCGGCTGAACCATGATGCTTTAAAATGGGAACATTGATAAAAACATCCGATTCCATGATCAGTTCATGAACTTTAGCCTTTTTCAGTTTGATACCGTTTGAAATTTCAACTGCATGATAATAGCTTTCGGTATTTCCGGGAACCACTTTTGCACCTGCTTCTTTTGCAGCCTTTTCAATTCCGCTGTTCTGATAACATTTTGCCCAGTTGTCGCAGGTATTGTCGAAAACATATACCGTTTTTGCCCCTGCCTGATAGCAATGCTCAATGATTCGTTTTACCAGTGCAGGATTGGTGTTGGCAGCCCTTTCAGGAGGTACATCCCAGCCGATATTAGGCTTTACCACCACAGTCTGCCCTTTTTTGACAAACTTTTTCATGCCTCCCATCACATCAATGGCTTTGTCGAACATGGCTTCAGGACTGCCGCCTTTTATGGCAGCAAGGTCATAATCCTGAGGAGGTACAGACTTGTAAAAAAGAGGATAATACTGACCGAAACTCAGTGCTGTCCCCATTGCCAGTCCTCCGGCAAGGCTTGCTTTTATGAAGTCGCGCCTTTTCATTCCTTTATTTTTTATCGGGCAAACCTACAATTTTTTGAGAATAAACTTACTTTTGAACAAAAAAATTAGCTGTGATGTTTTCAGATTTCGCCATTTCCTTTAAAAAACAGTACCTGCCCTCGGTTGTTTTCGATGTTTTTGCCCTTCTGTTTGCCTATTTTATTCCTGCTTTATCTCATCTTTCCGGAATACCACTCTATTTTGCCGAACCCATGCGGCTGGTGATTATTCTTTCCATCATTTTTACCCGTCCTGCCAATGCTTATCTGCTGGCCATCAGCCTGCCTTTGTTTTCTTACAGTGTTGCGGCTCATCCGGTTTTTCTCAAATCTCTCATCATGAGTGTGGAGCTTTTGCTGAATGTCTTTCTGCTTTATCTTTTTTCAAAATACATTAAAAGCCTTTTTTCTGCCGCCCTTCTCAGCATCCTGATGAGTAAACTCTTTTATTATCTCCTGAAATACAGCCTGATAACTTTTGCCCTTCTGGAAGGAAACCTCTTTTCAACGCCTGTAGGTTTTCAGTTAGTAACCCTTCTTGTTTTTTCTCTGCTGGTATTTTTATTTTTCAAGTCCGGTAAAAATGAGAAATGATCCGTTTCTGAGAGTTCTGCTTCAGGGTTTTGCCTTTCTTATTCTTGCAGCATTGGTCATGCTTCCGCTGCATTTTTTTACGGAGCTTGAGGTTGAGTGGAAAATCAGTACCATTACGCTTTTTCTTCATGTTGTCCTTTCTCCGCTTTTTTCCTACCGGTATGCAGACAAAAAGGAATATTTTTTCTATTCCTTCATCGCTTCCATTGCTTTGTTTTTCGACCTGAGCATTTTGGCCGCACTGGTGGCATGGCAGCCATGGCCGTTTATTTCCTATCATCTTCGTTTTATGCTGATTAGCCTTTCTTTTTTCTTTGTCAGCTGGGGAGTATTTTATCTGATGAAGAAGGTTGGGGGAAGGTGAATAATATTTTTTATTGAGAGGCATAATGGCTTTTTTCAGCAGCTTTATTGAGTTCAAATACCTGATTTCTCTATACTGATCCGCTAATTTTATCAGATTATCATGGCCAATGCCTTGAATCTGAATTTTAAAAGCTGCATCTTGTAATATTGTTTCACAACTTCTTTCATCCTGTTCAAAAGCAATTAATTATTGATATAAATCAAGTTTTGGTTATTGATAACTTTTTAGCTTTGCCGCTTTCTAATTCAGTTACTCATATTAAATTATTAAAATTTATGAGCTCAGAGTACCTTGTCTTGTTTTTTATACTGGGAGTGGTGTTGGTCGGAGGTGCAATAGTTTTTTCAGAGTTTGTGAGCCCGAAGTCGGCCAATCCTGCCAAATTTGAGCCTTACGAGTGTGGTATTCCCACTGCTGGTCCTGCCTGGATTCAGTTTAATGTAGGTTATTATTTGTTTGCCATCATTTACCTGGTTTTTGATGTGGAAACGGTTTTTATTTTTCCATGGGGTGTGGTCATGAGAGATATCGGGGCAAGGGCTTTTATTGAAATCATCATCTTTTTCTTCATTTTAGGTATCGGGCTGTTGTATGCCTGGAAAAAAGGAGCATTAAAATGGGAATAAAAATAAAATCAATGAAATATGAGGAGTTTCAGGACAACGAAACCCTCGAATTACTCAAAAAAACAGGGAACAATGTCTTTCTGACGACTGTTGACAACCTGATCAACTGGGGAAGATCCAATTCGATATGGCCACTGACCTTTGCCACCAGTTGCTGTGGGATAGAAATGATGGCTGCGGGGGCTCCGCGCCACGATTTTGCACGTTTCGGAGTGGAAGTTTACCGGGCAACTCCCCGTCAGGCCGATGTCATTGTGGTTGCAGGCACCATCGTGCATAAGATGGCTCCTGTATTAAAACGTTTATATGATCAGATGGCCGACCCGAAATATGTCATTGCCATGGGAGCCTGTGCCGTATCGGGCGGACCGTTTTTCTATAATTCATATTCTGTTGTCAGGGGTGTTGACCACCTGATTCCGGTAGATGTGTACATCCCGGGATGTCCTCCACGACCCGAAGCCCTGCTTTATGGCATTATTCAGCTTCAGCGTAAAATCAAGGCTGAATCTCTCATTGAAATACGAAAACCTGAGAAGGATTTTATTTAATAATAAGGCTATGAATGAGGAAAAATTTAATATCCTGAAAGAGAAATTTCCCTCTGTTGAATGGACGGAAGGGAAAAATTATCCTGAAATAACAGTTGAAACAGCCGAATTGACATCACTTTGTGGTTTTTTAAAGGAAGACAGCCGCTTTGCCTTTGATTATCTGTTTAATATGACTGCTGTTGACTGGCTGGAATATTTTACTCTTGTATATCATCTTGAAAATACCGATACAAAAGATTGCATAGTGGTTAAAACCAAACTTGCCGACCGTGAAAATGCTGAAGCCGGTTCAGTTTACGGCATCTGGCCTTCTGCTGAATTTTATGAAAGGGAAGTGTATGATTTATTTGGTGTTAAATTTACCGGGCACCCTGATCTGAGAAGGATATTTCTGGAAGACGACTGGCAGGGCCATCCCTTAAGAAAAGATTACATTGACGAAATCAACATAATAGAGCGCTGAGAAATGACAGAAGAAGTAAAAGAAATAATGTTCAGGGAACATGAGGAATACATGATCAACATGGGGCCTCAGCATCCTTCGACTCACGGAGTGCTCAGGTTTGAAGTATATCTGAAAGGGGAGGTGGTTACCAAGCTGGTTCCCCATTGTGGATATATTCACCGTGGTATTGAAAAAATGTGCGAAAAAGACACCTATCCCCAGATCATTCACCTGACCGACAGGATGGATTATCTTTCGGCACATATTAATAATGAAGCAGTAAGTCTTTGTGTTGAAAATGCACTTCAGGTTGAGGTTCCGGAGCGGGTTAAATACATCCGTACCATTTTGGCCGAGCTCAATCGTATTGCCTCTCATCAGTTGTGGTGGGCGGCTTTCGGTATGGACTTAGGTGCGTTGACCACCTTTTTTTACGGACTGAGAGATCGTGAAAAAATTCTCGACATTTTTGAAGAGTCTTTTGGTTCCCGTTTGCTTCACAGTTTTATTACCCCTGGCGGGCTAATGCATGATGTTCATCCCAATTTTCAGAAAAGGACAAAGGAATTCATCAAATATTTCAGGAAAAAGCTGCCTGAATATGACCAGCTTCTGACAGGCAATGTTATTTTTCAGAATCGTACGAAAGGAATAGGCATTTTATCGAAAGAAGATGCTATAGCCTACGGCATCACGGGGCCTTCGGGAAGAGCCTCAGGTTTCTCCTGTGATATTCGCAAAAAATACCCTTACAGTGCTTATCCTTTTGTGCAGTTTGAAGAAAAACTGAGCCAGGAAGGAGACAGCTTTGCCCGATATCAGGTAAGGATTGAAGAGATGTGGGAATCCATGAAAATTATTGAACAGTTGGTTGACAATATACCTGAAGGGGATTATACAGCCAAAATGAAAGCTGTCCTGCGTCTTCCGGAGGGAGAATATTACCAGCGTGTGGAAACAGCCAGAGGAGAACTGGGTGTTTATATAGTGAGTACCGGAGAAAAATTTCCTTATCGCATCAAATTCAGAACTCCTAATTTCAGTAATTTATTTATTATGAACAAACTGGCAAGCGGAGGTAAAATTGCCGACCTGATTGCCATCAGTGGTTCACTTGACCTTGTAATTCCGGATATTGACAGATAAAAGAAAAATATGCTGACATCAATCATTTATGACTTTTCGCCCCTGACACACCGAATTGACCAATTTCTGTCGGAAACCTTCAGCCCGGGATGGGCAGTAACGATGGAACTGGTCATTGTCGGGCTGGTTTTTTTATTGTTTTATGCAGTGGTAGGGCTTTTTCTGGTGCTTGCCGAAAGACGTGTGTGTGCTTTTATTCAAAACCGCTTAGGTCCTAACCGTGTAGGCCCTGATGGCTTGCTGCAGACCATTGCCGACCTGCTGAAGCTATTGTTTAAAGAGCTTATTCCCATCAAAAGGGCAGACAAATTTCTCTATAACCTTGCTCCTTTCATTGTGATTATTGCTTCTTTTATGGCCATTGCAGCCATTCCTTTTGCCAAAGGCCTTCATGCCATTGATTTTAATATCGGTATTTTTTATGTCATAGCTGTTTCATCGCTGGGGGTTGTCGGTATTTTACTGGCCGGATGGTCGAGCAACAGCAAATATTCATTAATAGGTGCCATGAGGAGCGGTGCTCAGATCATCAGCTATGAGTTGTCGGTAGCTTTATCGCTGCTTGCCATTGTGGTATTATCAGGCTCGATGCAATTGTCGGACGTGATAGCTTCTCAGGAAAGCGGCTGGTGGATCTGGCGGGGACATCTGCCTGCCTTTATTGCCTTTCTTGTTTATCTGATTGCCTCAACAGCCGAAATTAACCGTGGTCCTTTCGATCTGGCCGAGGCTGAATCGGAGCTGACAGCCGGTTTTCATACGGAGTATTCAGGGATTAAGTTTGCTTTCTTTTTCCTTGCCGAATACATGAACATGTTTATCGTTGCTTCTTTTGCTACCACCATGTTTCTGGGTGGATGGCTCCCGTTTCACATTGACGGCTGGTATGCCTTTAACCATATTATGGATTTTATTCCACCTGTTGTGTGGTATCTGGGCAAAACAGCCTTTATTATTTACCTGATTATGTGGTTTAAATGGACTTTTCCAAGGCTGAGGATCGACCAGCTTCTGACGCTGGAATGGAAGTATCTTCTGCCCATTAATCTGGTCAATATTCTCATTGTTGCATTTATTTCATGGAAGAACTGGCATTTTTAAAAAATGGAAATCATTAATTATATCAAAGACATCTTAAAAGCACTGCGGTCGCTTTGGAAAGGTATGATGGTAACCGGATACTATTTTGTCCATCCGAAAGAAATTGTTACCCAGCGTTATCCTGAAAACCGGAAAAAACTTGAAATGTTCGACAGGTTTAAGGGGGAAGTTACCATGCCTCACGATGAAAATAATACACATCTGTGTACGGGTTGCGGTATTTGCGAAACCAATTGTCCGAATGGCAGTATCGAAATTATTACCCGTAAGGAAATAAATCCTGAAACCGGAAAGGCAGAGAGGGTCATCGACAAGCATATCTACCACCTGAGCATGTGCACTTTTTGTGAACTGTGTATCAAAACCTGTCCTTCCAATGCACTGGCATGGGGCCAAAGTTTTGAACATGCTGTATTTGACCGCCACAAGCTGACCAAAGTGTTGAATCAACCGGGCTCAAAACTGAGAAAAGAGCCAAAAGAAAAAAAAGTTACGGAAGAAAAAAACTGATGTTATCATGGGATTAACTACGAATATCTGGATGTTTGGTTTGTTTTCGGCCATCATCATTGTGTTTTCATTTATGACTATTTTCAGCCGAAGGATACTGCGTGCTGCCGTCTCCCTGCTTTTTGTTCTGGTAGCTACGGCAGGCCTCTACTTTATGCTTGACTATCAGTTTATGGCTGGTGTTCAGCTTACCCTTTATGCCGGTGGTATTGTCGTTTTGATTATCTTTTCCATCCTGCTGACCAGCACCATCAACCAGAAATTTCCGAAAGCCCCGACAAAATATCTGATTTTAGGGGGTATTACCGCTGTTTTTGGCGGAGGCATCAGCATTTATACCATCCTCCATCATTCATTTACAGCAACTGCCAATCCTGCCATACCCACCAATATGAAAGCTATTGGAACACAACTTTTATCAACAGGTGTGAACGGATATGCCCTTCCCTTTGAAGTTATCAGTATTTTATTGCTTGCAGCCATGATTGCAGCCATTGTCATTGCCAAAAAAGTAATCTGAAAAATATGAATACCTTAGTTCCTTTGAGTTTCTTCCTGATTGTCAGTACTGCCATGTTTTTTATTGGCATCTGGGGTTTTATCATCAGGCGAAACCTGATTACCATTCTGATGTCGGTTGAGCTGATCTTAAATTCGGTCAATCTGAATTTTGTAGTTTTCAACCGCATTTTGTTCCCCGACCATTTTCAGGGTTTGTTTTTCTCCCTGTTTGTCGTGGCCATTGCCGCAGCTGAAGCTTCTGTGGCCATTGCCATCATCATCAATATTTACAGAAGATTTTCCACCATTGAGGTTGATAGTGTGAATGAAATGAAATATTAATCAATTAAGAAACATTAAACCATGGATATTTACAGTCTGACACCGCTGATACTTGCCATTCCCTTTGCAATGTTTTTGTTTATCGGATTGCTGGGGACAAAGTTCAAGCCTGTTTTTTCAGGAATTTTAGGAACATCCGGATTGGCTGCTGTTTTTATTCTTTCGTTGCTGACAGCATACCGGTATTTCTGGGTGGACGGAATGGCCGACCACACCTATCGTATGTTTGTGGCCGCTGAAACGACCTGGCTTACTTTCACTGAAAAACTGATTATCAAGGGTGGCGTTTTGATTGACCCCATTTCTGTCATGATGCTGATTGTGGTTTCAACCGTTTCACTGATGGTACATATCTACAGCATCGGCTATATGAAAGGTGAAAAGGGTTTTGAACGTTTTTTTGCTTTCCTTTCGCTGTTTACCTTTTCCATGATGGGACTGGTGGTAGCACCCAATATTTTTCAGATGTATATTTTCTGGGAGCTTGTCGGGGTGTCGTCTTTCCTGCTTATCGGATTTTACTATCAAAAACCTTCTGCCGTAGCGGCATCTAAAAAGGCATTTATTGTTACACGTTTTGCCGACCTTGGATTCCTGATTGGCATTCTGATTCTTTCTTACATCAACGGAACATTTGATTTTCTGAGCATTACCAGTCCTGAAGGTATTGCAGTTACTAAAAATTCAGGTCTGACATTTCTCGGATTTTCGGCTGCTACCTGGGCAATGATGCTGATATTCATGGGTGGTGCAGGCAAATCGGCCATGTTTCCTCTCCACATCTGGCTTCCGGACGCGATGGAAGGCCCAACGCCCGTTTCAGCCCTTATTCATGCTGCCACCATGGTCGTAGCTGGTGTTTATCTGGTAGCCCGTCTTTTCCCTCTGTATTATTTTACCAATCCCAATACCCTTCACCTGATAGCCTATATTGGCGGGTTTACCTCTCTTTTTGCTGCTGTCATTGCCTGTACGCAATACGACATCAAGCGTATTCTGGCCTATTCCACCCTTTCACAGATTGGCTATATGATACTTTCACTGGGGGTTTCAGGTTATGGGGGAGAAGAAGGACTTGGCTATATGGCTTCGATGTTCCATCTTTTTACCCATGCCATGTTTAAGGCTCTGCTCTTTCTTGGTGCAGGCTCCATTATTCATGCTGTTCATTCCAACTACATGAATGATATGGGCGGCCTGAGAAAATACCTGCCCATCACCCATCTTACCTTTTTGATTGCCTGTATTACCATTGCAGGTATTCCGGGTTTTTCGGCCTTTTATAGCAAAGATGAAATTCTGGTCGCTGCCTTTCACCACGATAAGATTTTATTCGGCATAGAATTGTTTGTGGCCGGACTGACAGCATTTTATATGTTCCGCTTGTATTTCAACGTTTTCTGGGGTGCCGATCGCCATTATCACCACACTCCGCATGAATCTCCTTATGTCATGACCATTCCTTTAATTTTCCTGGCCATTGCTTCAGTTCTGGCCGGTTATCTTCCTTTCAGCGAATTTATTTCTTCCGACTACAGGCCATTTGAAACCGAAATGCATTACAATATAGCCATTCCCTCGGTTCTGGTCGGGCTCATCGGTATTGCCATCGCCTGGCTGCTCTATCGCAAAGTTAACAATGCACCTGATAAAATCGTGAAATCTCTTGGGCTTCTGCATACTTCTGCTTTTAACAAATTCTACATTGATGAAATTTACCTTTTTATCACCAAGAAGATTTTATTCAATCTGGTATCGCGTCCGGTGGCATGGTTCGACAGGCATATTGTGGATGGAACCATGAACGGAATAGCATGGACAATTGAATATACTTCCGAGAAAATAAAAGGTTTTCAATCGGGGCAACTCCAGCAATATGCCCTTGTTTTTGTGTCGGGAGCCGTATTTTTCCTTCTTGTGTTCCTTTATCTTTTCTTTAACTAAAAAAATGTCTGAATTCATGAATATACTGAATCTGTTTGTCATTATTCCGCTGCTGACCATTTTTGGAATATTGTTTACAAAAGGCCTGAAAGGAGCGAGGGTCGTTTCCGCCATTGGCATGGGTATTCAACTTATTCTGGCCATTGTGCTTGCTGTCTGGGTTCATCACCTGCGCAAAAGCGGAGTTACTGATGAGATTTTGTTTATGACCGACTATGTCTGGTTCCCTTCACTTAACATTCATTATCTGATTGGAGTTGACGGCATTTCTTCCTCCATGATTCTGCTGACAGCCATCGTGGTTTTTGCAGGCATTTTTGCTTCCTGGGAAATGGAAGATTTGCAACGTGAGTTTTTTATTTCCCTTATTTTACTGGCTACTGGCGTTTTCGGATTTTTTATTTCCCTCGATTTATTCACGCTGTTCCTGTTTTATGAACTGGCAGTGATCCCGATGTATCTGCTGATTGGTATCTGGGGAACAGGGCCAAAAGAATATTCCGCCATGAAACTGACTTTGATGCTGATGGCGGGTTCTGCTATTCTGCTAGTGGGTGTTTTCGGATTGTATTTCAACTCTGCAGGGCCTGACGGTCAGCTGACTTTCAGCATTCCGGCACTTGCAAGGCTCGACATTCCCAAAAACATTCAGATGTTCTTTTTCCCCTTTCTTTTTGTCGGATTCGGGGTACTTGGGGCATTGTTCCCGTTCCACACATGGTCTCCAGATGGTCATGCCTCAGCACCAACAGCTGTTTCGATGCTGCATGCAGGGGTGCTGATGAAACTCGGAGGATACGGTTGCTTTAAAATTGCCATGTATCTCTTACCGGAGGCTGCTAACGAAATGGCATGGATATTCATCATTCTTACTACCATCAGTGTGGTCTATGGTGCTTTCGGAGCTATCTGGCAGAAAGACCTTAAATACATCAATGCTTATTCCTCTGTTTCACATTGCGGGCTGGTACTTTTTGCTCTTCTGATGATGAACAGAACGGCTATGAACGGTGCTATTCTTCAGATGATTTCTCACGGACTGATGACAGCTCTTTTCTTTGCTTTAATCGGGATGATATACGGCAGAACACACACCCGTTACATCAACCAGATGAGCGGACTGATGAAGGTCATTCCTTTTATTGCCGTGGTTTATGTGATTGCTGGTCTGGCATCGCTTGGCCTTCCCGGCTTAAGCGGTTTTGTTGCCGAAATGACTATTTTTGTCGGTGCATTTCAGCATCCTGATGTTTTTCACCGTGTGGCTACCATCCTTGCCACTACGGCCATTGTGGTAACAGCAGTTTATATTCTGCGGGTTGTCGGTCAGTTTTTGCTCGGACAGATTAAAGACCCTCACCATGAAGAGCTGACGGATGCCAAATGGTGGGAAAAGCTCAGCCTTGTTTCCCTGCTTCTTCCTATTGCTGGAATCGGCATGTTGCCCCTTTGGCTTTCAAATACCATTTTTGATGGATTGAAACCTATTGTTGAACAGTTTACCATGTTGTTACCATAAAAATTTAGAAAATGAATCTGAACGATTTTCTTTTAATGCGGCATGAATTACTTCTGACGGCTTTAATCATTGCGGCTTTATTCTATGAAATTTTTGCCGGCAATAAAGCCCGAAAAAATGCAGTGATTTTCAATATTGTTCTTTTTGCCCTGATAACACTTGCCGGATTTCTTCCGGTATCGACAGGGGAACTTTTCGGAGGTTCTTTTCATAACAGCCAACTGACGGCTCTGCTCAAGAACATTTTAAACATCGGAACACTTATTATTTTATTCCAGTCGGCTGCATGGCTGAAAAAACCTGAAAATGAGACCAAAATACTTGAATACTTTATCCTGATTTACTCTTCCCTGATAGGTATGCAATTTATGATTTCCTCGGGTGATTTTCTGATCTTCTATATTGGCCTCGAACTGGCTACTATTCCCGTGGCTGCATTGTCAGCATTTGAAAAATTTAAAAAGAAATCGGCTGAAGCAGGGATTAAACTCATCCTCAACAGTGCTTTGTCGTCAGGGATATTGTTATATGGCCTGTCAATGATTTTTGGGTCAACAGGTTCGGTTTATTTTACCGATGTGGCAGCTGCCTTTAATGGAAACGGTGTGCAGATTATCGGACTTATCTTCTTTATTGTCGGTATGGGATTCAAAATGTCACTGGTTCCTTTTCACCTCTGGACTGCCGATGTGTATGAGGGTTCTCCCGTTAGCATCACTTCTTTTCTGTCTGTCATTTCAAAGGGAGCGGCTTCGTTTATCTTTATCATCATTCTTTACACGGTGATGAAAACATCCTCCGCACTCTGGAAAGATTTGCTATACGTGTTGTCTATTCTCACCATGACAATTGGTAACCTCTTCGCTTTACGCCAGAACAACCTGAAACGTTTTCTGGCCTTTTCAAGTATTGCGCAGGCCGGCTTTATTCTGCTCGGTATTCTGGGAGGTAATCAAATGGGCATGACGGCTGTATTTTATTTTGCCTTGATTTACATCTTTACCAATCTGGGTGCTTTTGGTGTAGTAGCTGTCATTTCCAACACAACAGGAAAAGAAGAAATTACCGATTACAATGGACTTTACCGAACCAATCCACTTTTGTCGCTTACCATGATGCTTGCTTTATTTTCTCTGGCTGGTATTCCTCCTGTTGCCGGTTTTTTTGGCAAGTTTTTCCTGTTTACGGCTGCTGCCAGTAACGACTCTGTCAAATATTACATCCTTGTATTAATTGCTGTTTTGAACGCTACTATCTCGCTGTATTATTACTTAAGGGTGGTGAAGGCTATGTTTATTGATAAAAGCGACCATCCTATTGAAAAGTTTAAAAGCGATATTTACAGTAAAATAGGAATTGTTTTGTGTGTGGCAGGTATTTTTATCATAGGTTTTGCCAGCCTGATATATGAATATATTTACCAGTTTAGTATCGGATTGTAAAAAAAACATTATGGCTCAGTTTAAGGGAAAACATCAGGTTGAAGAAATTGAAGGCGTCCTCTGTACGTTGGTTGAAGCTGATATCAGCGAAGACAGGTTTCAGTTTTTGAAAAAACTGCTTGAACATAACGGTTATGATACCCGCTATGTCCGTCAGGAAGACGGGACATACAGGCTGGGAGTAACAGATTTGCTGTTTAATCCGACTATTGATGTGTATAAAAGGCGTCTTCGTTCATTGACCGGGCATAGGGTTACCCCGGCTTACTGGTTTCAGTTGAGCAACAAAGAAACTGAAGAGGAAGTGAATTATTGGAAATTTACTAGATAAAACATTCGTTTTTATTCACATCTCTCCAAAATAAAAAAATTAAAAGAATTTGCAAAAGTTGCCTGTTTTAAGGCAACTTTTGCAAAAAACAAACAAACCAACCCATGGTAAAAATAATGCTTTTAAGTCAAATCATAAGTTTACTTCCATGAGAAGATTTTAAACAACTTGTCAGGGAACATGCGGTTAAGACACCTATGGCTTGATTTTTAAAATTCCATTTTTCCCTTTCTTTTTGCGTTTATACTAACTTTTTTTTAACTTTTCTAAATTATTTTGGACAGCAGTAATTTTTTTAAAATTTTTCTAAGGAGATTTTTTATGGAGAATTTTTAGCGGGGGATTTTTTTTAGAGCGGGGGATTTAAATCCCCCGCTAAATGAATAGTTTGAAAAGATAGCTTTATTATTGAGAAATTTTAATGGGGTGTTTTTAATAG